>NZ_JBFRLG010000003.1:0-288531 GCF_041469785.1 Vibrio sp. 10N.286.48.F5
CTTTGATCTATTTTATACATTCAATTCATAAACTTTAAATTCCACACTTATTTGATGCCAATCAATCAATAATTCGAAATAAATACATAAAGAACAAACTACCTATAAAGTGCTAGCTATCAATAGTAAAAGGCATCTTAGAATGACGAATAAGAAAGAATCTGGGGTAATGAATCTTACTCGAAGAGGCTTCATGAAAGCTTCCTCTGCAGTAGGTAGTGCAGCTGCACTTGCGGGCGGTATCGCTTTACCTTTCAAATCCAAACCAGTAGCGGCTGCGGTTGCTGAGAATGTGGATGAGAAAATCGTGTGGAGTGCATGTACAGTAAACTGTGGCTCTCGCTGCCCACTGCGTATGCATGTACAAAACGGTGAAATCAAATACGTAGAAACAGACAACACAGGCACTGACGAATACGGTCATCACCAAGTTCGTGCGTGTCTACGTGGTCGCTCGATGCGCCGCCGTGTTTATAACCCAGATCGCCTAAAGTACCCAATGAAACGTGTGGGTAAACGTGGTGAAGGTAAGTTTAAGCGTATTAGCTGGGAAGAGGCTTATGATGAAGTCGCTGGCACCATGCAACGCCTTATCAAAGACTACGGTAACGACACCATCTACCTAAACTACGGTACTGGTACGCTGGGCGGTACAGTAACTAAGTCTTGGCCACCAGCTCAAACGCTGATTGCTCGTCTAATGAACTTAAGTGGTGGTTACCTAAACCATTACGGTGACTACTCAACAGCGCAAATCACGAAAGGCTTGAGCTACACCTACGGCGGTTGGGCAAACAACAACTCTTTCTCTGATTTAGAGAACACTAAACTTAACATTCAGTTTGGTAACAACCCTGCTGAGACACGTATGTCTGGTGGCGGTCTGATCCACCACTACGTAGAGAGCAAAAACAAATCGAACGCAAGAACGATCATCATCGACCCTCGCTACACCGATACTGCCGGTGGTCGTGAAGATCAATGGATCCCAATTCGTCCTTCTACCGATGCTGCGTTGGTTGCCGGCCTTGCACACGTGATGATCACGGAAGACCTTGTCGACCAACCGTTCCTAGACAAATACTGCGTAGGTTACGACGAGAAAACTCTGCCTGCATCAGCGCCTAAAAACAGCGACTACAAATCTTACATCCTAGGTTTAGGTCAAGATGGCGTAGAGAAAACACCAGAGTGGGCTTCTAAGATCACGGGTATTCCAGTTGATACTATCGTGAAGCTTGGTCGTGAGATGGGCACAGCAAAACCGTGTGCTATCCACCAAGGTTGGGGGTTACAACGTACTGCGAACGGTGAGCTAGCTTGTCGTGCAATCGCAATGCTGTCGCTACTCACCGGTTCTGTGGGTGTATCAGGCGGTTCAACAGGTGCTCGTGAAAGTGACATCAACATTCCGTTTGTGCGCTTCCCTACTGTGCCAAACCCAGTTGAAACGTCTATTTCAATGTTCATGTGGACAGACGCGATTTACCGTCACCATGAAATGACCGACATCACTGATGGTGTTCGCGGTGCAGAGCGCCTTAAGAACCCAATCAAAATGATCTGGAACTACGCAGGTAACTGCATCATCAACCAACACTCAGACATCAACAAGACTCACGCGATTCTTCAAGATGAAAGTGCGTGTGAAATGATTGTCGTGGTTGATAACCATATGACTTCTTCAGCGAAATACGCCGATATCATCCTTCCAGACTTAACAACGTCTGAGCAAGACGACTGGTGTATGGACGGTAAAGCGGCGAACATGCCTTACTTCATCTACGCGCAGAAAGCGATTGAGCCTCAGTTTGAAGCGAAATCTATCTACGAGATGTGTACTCAGCTTGCAAAACGCATGGGCGTAGAAAAAGAGTTCACCGAAGGCCGTACTCAAGAGCAATGGATTGAGCACCTTTACGCAGAAACTCGTAAGAACGATCCAACACTGCCAACCTTCGAAGAGATGAAAGAGCTGGGTATCTACAAACGTAGCTACGACCACCACTACATCGCTTACGAAGACTTCCGCAAAGATCCTGAAGCGAACCCACTGACTACACCAAGTGGCAAGATTGAGATCTACTCAGAGCAACTGGCTGATATCGCGAAGACTTGGAAGCTGAAAGAAGACGAAGTGATTCACCCACTTCCGATTTACGCGGACTCTTTCGAAGGTCATAACGACCCACTAGCAGAGAAGTACCCACTTCAGCTAACCGGTTTCCACTACAAGGCTCGTACTCACTCGACTTACGGCAACGTTGCAGAAATCAAAGCAGCAGCACCGCAAGAGTTGTGGATCAACCCAATCGATGCAAAAGAACGTGGTATTGATAGCGGCGACATGGTGAGTATTTTCAACGACCGTGGCGAAGTACATATTCCAGCGAAAGTGACACCTAGGATTCTTCCTCGAGTTGTCGCACTAGGCGAAGGTGCATGGTACGCACCAGATGGTCAGAAGATCGACCATGCAGGCTCTATCAACGTGCTGACGACTCAGCGCCCGAGCCCACTTGCTAAGGGTAACCCTCAGCATACAAACCTAGTTCAAATCAAAGCGCTAAAGAAAGCATAAGGTAGGTTGGAATGAAACAATACGGCTTTTACATTGATTCAAGTAAATGCACGGGTTGTAAAACCTGTCAGCTTGCTTGTAAAGATTATAACGATCTAGACATCAAAACGAACTACCGTCGCGTATACGAATATGCCGGTGGTGGCTTCACTCAAGATGGTGATACCTGGGTTCAGAAAGATGTCTTTTCTTACTACCTATCTATCGCTTGTAACCACTGTACTAACCCAGCGTGTGTGAAAGTGTGTCCTTCGGGCGCAATGCACAAACGTGATGAAGACGGTTTGGTTGTGGTTGATGAGAGCGTATGTATTGGTTGTCAGCACTGTAGCAATGCGTGTCCTTACGGCGCACCACAATACAATGCTAAGAAAGGTCATATGACGAAATGCGATGGTTGTTACCAACGTGTTTCTGAAGGCAAACAGCCTATCTGTGTTGAGTCTTGCCCACTTCGTGCATTGGAGTTTGGTGAAATCAATACACTTCGCGAGAAGTACGGCTCTGGTGCGGATGTGGCTCCACTGCCATCTTCAACAGAAACGCTACCAAACATCGTGATTAAGCTGAACAAAAACGCGAAGCCGACTGGCGATACCAGCGGTCACCTAGCAAACCCGAAGGAGGTGTAAGATGATTTTTCATGAGTGGTCTTTAATCTTCTTTACGGTGCTGGCGCAAACTGCGGTTGGTGGTTACTTACTGATTGGCGCACGTGCACTGGTACTTGGTCATGACGAAGAGAAGCTGAACAGCTACAAGGTTCCAATGTTTATCCTATGGGTACTGATGGGTCTTGGCTTCATGTTCTCGACAACGCACCTTGGCTCTCCACTGCGCGCGTTTAACGCTTTTAATCAGCTAGGTTCGGCTTGGTTGTCTAACGAAGTGTTCTTCGGTGCGGCATTCTTCGCTGTCGGTGGCCTGCAATGGTTACTGTCGGTAGTCAAGAAAGGTGGCGTTGCTATCCAGAAAGCACTGATGGTTGGCGCGATGGTACTGGGTGTTATCTTCATGTACGCGATGATCAACGTATACATGATCAACACAGTACCGACGTGGGACAACATCTACACACCACTGAGCTTCATCATGACGATGGTTGTGGGTGGCTTGCTGTTATCTCAGTTCGTGATTGTATTCGCAAACGACAGCCGCTTTACGGTTGACCGTAACATCACCATGTTGGCTGTTATCGCTGTTGCTATCAGCTTGCTTGTGACAGTAGGAAAACTGAACCTAATCGGAGACATCCAAACTTCAGCGGCAAAAGCGTCTGAGTTAGTCGATGGTTTAGGTAGCTATGTGATTCTTCAAGTGGCACTGCTAATGGCAAGCTTGTTGATTTGGATTCTACCTATGCTGAACAAAGCAAAAGTGAACCCAGTTAACCTTGGCTTAGCACTAGTATTGTTCTTGGCTTCAGAGTTAATCGGCCGTGGTTTGTTCTACAGCCTACATATGACAAGCGGTTTGTAATCGAGTTCTTACAGACATGAGTTGCGTGTAAACATCGCTGCTTGTTTGGTTATCTAGAAGGCTAGATAAACAAAAGGCCCAACACCTATTTAGATGTTGGGCCTTTTTATTTCGTTTTTTCTAGCGTTTTTAATACAGACTTAGCGAGTTCGCTTACATCGTTAGCTTACATCGTTAGCTTACATAGCTACTTAATGATAGCCGCTGGAATAAACATGTCTTTTAATCGCTTAACCGAAGAATAAGTACCAAACATCGGTTTGTTATCTAAATGCCTTCTCAGCATATCGGTGGCAACGGTCTTAATCACGTTGCGTTGGTCTTCACGCGAGTACTGACGATAAAACTCAAGTACCTGCCCCCACTCGCCTGCTTCAGTCGACAATGCAACGCTGAATGTGTTGCCTTCCAGCTTACCAGTCACCAAAGCCAATTCAGTTCCGCACTTATCTCTTGTTGCTCCAGCCAGCGCAAAGGTCGCGGCTAATGGATCGCTCTTTTCAAGTTCGCTCTCTTTTGGCTCAGCCATCACCCATGAGTGTCCGAAGCAATCTTCTATCTGCTCATTCAATTGCAGCCACGCTGACAGTGAACCTTTGGTCGACACTTCAGACACAGATAACGTCTTCTTTTTTTCCGCCATGATGTGTCCAATATGGTCAATCATCGGCTCATCAACACTAACGACATTACTCTCTAGCAGCTTGTAAACCATCTGCAGAAGCTTAACGCGAGTTTCTAAGTCTGCCTTAGGACCAAACAGTTTGACCTCAATGAACGGCAGATAAGAGCGATAACCAAGTTCATAACCTTCTGGCAGCTTTAGTTGATCCAAAACATCAGAGATACCGGACTCAGACAAACCAAACGTAAACAGTCGACTGCATTCAGAGGCAACCACTTGAGGGTAGGTACACGACAAGTCAGGAAGAATCTCAAACGTCACCATGCGCTTGAATTCACTTGGTACACCCGGCGTGAAATAGAAAGTCGCATCGTTAATTTTCAGTTTGAAGCCACAAGCCGTCCCCACAGGGTTATCGACAATCTCTGAACTCGCAGGTAACAAAGCTTGTTTAAGGTTGCTGTCTGGCATTGGCATGCCACGTCCAGAGAACATCTCTTCCATACGAGCAAGCCATTCAGGGAACATGACGAGTTTCTGCTCGGAAGCAGCTGCAGCGGCGGCAGCACTCATATCATCGGTTGTCGGGCCTAAACCACCATTAACGATAACCACATCATAGTTAAAGCTCAGCATCAGCAATTCTTCAACAAGAGCATTCATTTGATCACCCACAGTTGAGCGCTTAGCAAGCGCAAAACCATGCTGATAAAACTCAGCAGACATCCAAGCTGCGTTTGTATCTACAATGTCTCCATGAAGAACTTCTTCACCTGTGCTTAACATTGCGATTTTCGTCATATTTCTATCCCTTGTTGTCATAAAAAGACACTGCATTATTTACAAACTGGTCTATGGTTGAATTTGGAGCAATTCGCCTTTTCATTAATATTAATAATGTTAAACCTAAGGTTTTCTTAGGAAAAGCTATAAATTATTAGTTCCCTAAATCAGGCATTTAATAGATAATTGTGACCCTGATCAATTCCAAACTTTCTCATGGAGACCCTTGTGGCCAAATCACCGTTACTAGCAAAGGTTACTGCCGCATTTTCAATGCTAATGTCAGTTAACTCGGTTGCAAGCCAATACGACTTCGACCAGCCAATCAACCTTTCTTACTCGGATGAATGTGCTCAAGATTACTGTTTTAATGACAACTTGTACACCTACAAGCCTAGTACCAATTACGCACTGAGCGAATCGAGTGATGAGTACGACTTCTCAATCCAACAACCAAAACACATGTTGGTGAGTCAGGAGAAAGATTGGGATTACCTAATGGGTCAAACCTACACCATTCTTGGCTTGAGTGTCGCGACAGTGGGTCTAATGACTCTGCTCCCTGAAAGTATTACTAAGTGGGATGATGACCAACGTGATATCAGCTCATTAGGTAAAAAGTGGAAAGATAACGTTTCTGCTGGTCCAACATGGGACCGTGACGAACACTTCCTAAACTACGTAATGCACCCATATTTCGGTGGTGTTTACTACACCGCAGCTCGACACGCAGGTTACGACGAGTTTGAGTCATTCTTATACTCTTGGACTATGTCGACGTTCTTCTGGGAATACGGCGTAGAAGCGTTTGCAGAAGTACCTTCATGGCAAGATCTCTTCATCACACCTTTCTTCGGTGCGGTTGTCGGTGAAATGATGCTAGAAGCAGAGCAGGATATCATTGCTTCAGGTGGCGAAGTGATGGGCTCTCAAACCATGGGTGATGTGTCGCTATTCTTCCTTAACCCTGTTGGACACATTCACTACTGGGTAAGTGACGCATGGGGCGGTGATGCAGAAGTTAACCTGAATACTAACCCTTGGTGGGATAACCAAGACGCTGCACGTTTTGCTTACGATGCTGGCGCACCATACGACTCTCAGTTTGTTGGTATGAACTTCAAAGTAACGTTCTAATTCGTCTCTAGTACTACTCAATATAAGTTATTGAATATAAGTTGCTGAATCATCAATCACAGTGACAACTCTTCTAAAAAGCGGCTCTCTAGCCGCTTTTTTTGTGCCCTACTCTTCATTCTCTTTTTTTGCATCGAAGCTTAGTTTCAAAAATTGACCTAGGTCAAACATTGTTCGATGTAACCTTCTACACTGAAATTAAAGAACTTTATCGCGTGATATCAAACATTTAATTAGCAAAGAATAATTGAAACCTTGGGGGCTGATATGAACAGTACATTTATCGTAAACTTTATCGGAAAAGCATCACCAGCAACAATCAAACAGCTTGCTGCGGTTACTCACGAAAACGACGGCAAATGGCTCATCAGTAAAGTGAACTTTATTGAAGACCAAGTCGCAGGCGTACTAAAGGTTCAACTTCCAGCCATCAACGAATCGATTGTAAAAGAAGCGTTCAGCGCCAATCCAGATCTCATCGTGCAGTTTGTCGATTCCGATCATACACACAATGTTCAAGACACGGTCCATCACTTGAGACTCGACTCTAACGACCGAGCAGGTATCGTCAACGAAGTGACTCATGTATTGGATAGACAAGGAATCAGTATTCTCGATATGGATTGTCACCGCGTCTTTATCGCTGGTGGCGGCGGTGTTAGCTCAAGTCTATTCACATCAAAAATCGCCGTTAAGCTGCCAATCGAAGTACAGATCGACGACGTAGTTAATGAACTCGAAACGCTCAGTGAAGATACTCGTGTGATGATTGAAAGCTAAATAAACAAAATTAAAGAACAAAAAAGAGCAGCTCATTAGCTGCTCTTTGTATTGCTCTGAACTTGTGATTCAGTTACTTAACTGACCATTGTGATAATGAGCGTTTGAAGTCTTCATAGCCGAATTCATTTAGCTTCTGAACTTCACCACTGCTACGTTCACAGTAGATTGAAGGCATTTTAAGGCCATTGAACCAGTTCAATTTCACCATTGTGTAACCCGCGCTGTCTAACAGATGCAGCTTTTGACCAATCTTAAGTGGCTCATCAAAGCTCGCTTCGCAGAACTGATCGCCCGCAAGACATGAACACGAACCAATCACGTAGTCATGGCTGCCTGTTTCTGATGCTTCCAATACTGATGCGGGCTCATTGTAGATAAGCGTGTCAAGGCGGTGCGCCTCAGTCGCTGAATCCACAATCGCTGTTTTCTTCACGTTCTCAACAATATCGACCACTGTCACAACTAGGTCGGTTGTTTTAGTGATGATCGCTTCACCCGGCTCAAGATACATCTGCACACCGTGCTTTTCAGAGAAGGCTTTCAGCGCAAGACCGAGTTTTTCGATGTCATAGCCAGGCCATGTGAAGAACACACCTCCGCCCATGCTCACCCAGTCCAACTTATCTAAGTGCTCACCAAACTGTTCTGAGATTGAATCAAGCAGGCCGATAAACGCATCGACGTCTTTGTTCTCACAGTTCATGTGGAACATCACACCATTAATCTCATCGAAAATTTCTGGTTTGATGTGGTCAGCTTGCACGCCCAAACGCGAGAATTGACGTGCTGGATTCGCCAAGTCTTGCCCTGCGTAGCTCACGCCCGGATTTAAACGTAAACCCAGTGAAGCTTTACCTTCAACAATATGACGGTAAGCAGCAAGTTGGCTTTGAGAGTTGAAGATCATCTTGTCGCAGATGTCAGCAACCTCTCTCACGTCATCTTCACTGTAGCCCACACTGTAAGCATGAGTTTCACCGCCAAAAGTTTCGTGACCTAATTTCACTTCATAAGGGCCAGAACTAGTAGTACCGTCTAGGTACGGTTTGATGATGTCAAACACGCCCCAAGTCGAGAAGCACTTAAGCGCAAGTACCAATTTCACACCTGAAATCTCTTTCAGTTGCTTGGCTTTTTCTAAGTTCGCAATCAACTTGTCTTCGTTGATCATGAAATATGGGGTTTTTAGTTCTTCTTTCTTAAACGTCATTTTTGTAAACACTCAAGCAGCATCTATAGATGGAAAGGTAAATTAACAATTTTGGTGTGATTTATTTTGATTTTGTCCTGTCCGAGCGCAGTGAGTTACAAAATCAAAATAAATGATACCAAAGCTTCAAGGCTATCATCATCGAAAAGGGAACAATCCATGTCCCCTTTAATTAGCAATCAAAACAAGAAATCAGTTCTTATTTTTTCTGCTCATGAATCACTGGAAGACCTTGGCCTGCTTCAAGCTCTTGAACATGCCAATCTAGACCAATTTCCGGCATAGTTGCTAGGAACGGATCTGGATTTAGCTGTTCCATGTTGAACACGCCTTTATCAGCCCATTCGCCACGGAAGAACTGAAGTGCAGCGGTAATCGCTGGAACACCAGTTGTGTAAGAGATCGCTTGGTGCTCTACGTCTTCGTAAGCCACTTCGTGGTCTGCGTTATTGTAGATGAATACGCTACGCTCTTTACCATCTTTCTTACCTTGAACCCAAGTACCGATACACGTTAAACCAGTGTAACCCGGAGCTAGAGATGTTGGATCCGGTAGTAGTGCTTTAAGAACATGCAGAGGCTGAACCACAGTACCATCGTGCAGTGTTAGCGGATCTGGGCTAAGAAGACCGATATCACGCATGCAGTTGAAGTAGTTCAAGTATGCATCACCAAAGCCCATCCAAAATTCGATACGCTTAGCTGGGATGAACTCTTTCATTGAACGAACTTCATCGTGCGCCATTGAGTAAACTTTGTGAGAACCACAGTTCGGGAATTCAAACTCAAGCATACGAGAGTGACAAGGTACTTGTTTCCACTCTTCATTTTCCCAGTAGAAAGAATCGCCTTGGATCTCAAGCATGTTGGTTTCTGGGTCAAAGTTTGTCGCAAACTTCTTGCCGTGGTCACCAGCATTCACATCCATTACATCAATTGAGTCAATCTCATCGAACAAGTGCTTAACCGCGTATGCAGCAAAGATTGATACCACACCTGGATCGAAACCAGCACCAAGAATACCTGTGATGCCTGCTTCAGCGAACTTCTCACGGTAGCCCCACTGCCAATCGTAAGCTTGTGGTACTTGTTGGCCTTCAGAACATAGGTCAACCGCTACCGATGTATCTAAATAAGAAACTTTAGATTGGTAACATGCTTCCATGATTGCCATGTTTACCCAAGGAGGACCAGCGTTGATCACTAGATCCGGCTGAACTTCTTTAATCAAAGCAACAAGCGCATCAACATCATCAGCGTCTACTGAACGTGCTTCTAGTTTCTTAGTTGAATCTTTAAGGTTGTTTTTGCCCTTGATAGATTCGATGATTTTTTCACACTTCGCGATTGTGCGAGAAGCGATTGTGATATCACCCAGTACTTCGTTATTTTGTGCTGCTTTGTGTGCAACAACCCAACCAACGCCGCCTGCACCAATTTGTAGAATAGCCATAGTATTAATTACCCTTGTTGTTCTGCTAGCTCAGTGGCTAGAGTTTGAATTTTGTTAATTAGAGATTTGAAATCTGATGTCTTTAGGCACGGATTCAAGATAGTGAATTTAAGCGCACTCTTACCATCCACGACCGTTTCACCGAGTACTGCAACACCACGAGTCAGCGCTTCCAGTCTTAGCGTTTGATTCAATTTGTCTAAATCTAGCTCGCCGTTTGCTGACGGCTTAGATCGGAACAGCACTGTTGATAGTGACGGCTCTGCGAGTAGCTCTAAGTCAGCTTGGTTTTGAATCAGGTCTGCCACTTCTAGCGTTTGCTCAAGAAGATTGTCGTACATATCACCCAACTGCTTTGGTCCAACGCTTTGCATCGTCATGAAGACTTTCAATGCATCGAAACGCTTGGTGGTCGCAATAGACTTATCGACTAGATTTGGCAGTTCATCGTGCTCGCGATTCAAGTAGTCTGCGTGATGTAGAAGGTACTTAAAGTTCGCTTTGTCTTTCAACAATACCGCGCCGCAGCTGATTGTTTGATAGAACAATTTGTGGAAATCGACACTCACAGAGTCCGCTTTTTCGATGCCTTGTAAGCGAGCCTTGTGGCTACTCAAGATAAGCGCGCCACCGTATGCACTGTCGACATGGAACCAAAGATCTTGCTGACTTGCGATTTCTGCAATCGCATCAAGGTCATCGATAGCACCATGATCGGTTGTGCCCGCAGTACCAATCACAGCAAAAGGAATCAGACCTTGTGCTTTCAGTGCTTTCACTTCTGCGTCTAGCAAGTCAGGCTTGATAGTGCCGTTTGCATTGGTATCAACACAGCACACTGCCGCTTCGCCTAGCCCTAGTAGAGAGGCTGACTTTTGAACCGTGAAGTGAGATTTCTTTGAACATAAGATACGCAGCTTGCTCGCGTATTCTGGTAAGCCAAGCTTTTGGATAGAATGACCATTGTGCTTATCCGCAACCCAGTCTCTCGCAAGCAATAAACCCATTAGGTTACTTTGCGTGCCTCCGCTAGTGAAAACACCGTCAGCTTGTGCGCCAAGTTGGTATTTGTCACACATCCAATCCACAACGCGCTGCTCAACATAAGTCGCAGCCGATGCTTGGTCCCATGAATCCATTGATTGATTCAATGCCGCGATAATCGATTCCGCTGCTACCGAAGCCATAAGAGGAGGAGTGTGAAGGTGTGCAATGCAATCTGGGTGTTGCACGAAGATGGAGTTTGCAGCGACAAGGTCTGCAGTACTATCTACAACATCAACCAAAGCGTGTTGATTGTTATCAAGGTCGACAGCATTGATAGCTGCTTCTAGCACTTTTGGATCTAAACCCGAATAAGGGGTTTCAACCTGTTCAAAAACCGCTTTCATCGCTTGAGTGGTTTGGTTCATCACGTTAGCAAATTCGTCGCTACCGCCTAAACCTGTATGGATGAAATGCTTGTTCCATTCTTGGTTTGCTTGTTCGCTTGAAGTTGGGTCTTGTTGTAAGCCACCACCAGCTGCGATGATCGCTTCTTCCATTACGCGGAGTGCAAAGTCAATCTGCTCAAAAGAGATAATCATTGGCGGAAGGAAACGAATTACCGAGCCATCACGACCACCCTTTTCAACCATCAAGCCACGCTCTAACGCTGCTCGTTGAATCGCTAGGGTTAGTTCGCCGTCTGATTGTGGTTCGCCAAACTTGTTAAGCTCACCATTTGGTTGTTTGATCTCAGCACCGAGCATCAGGCCTTTACCACGAACTTCAGCAATACAGCTAACGCGTGATTGAATCTTCTCAAGCCCGTGACGTAAATATTGGCCTGCGATGTTCGCGTGCTCAACCAAACCATCTCGTTCAATGATTTCCAACGCCTTAGCGCCAGACACCATTGCTAATTGGTTACCACGGAATGTACCGGTGTGCTCACCCGCTTTCCATGTATCGATGCTCTTATCGAATACAAGCAGCGACATAGGCAGTCCGCCACCAATCGCTTTAGACAAACATAAGATATCTGGGTTAACGCCAGACTCTTCAAACGCAAATCGATGACCCGTCTTACCTACACCACACTGAATTTCATCAAAGATCAGTAGGATGCCGTGTTCATCACAGATGCGACGCAAGCCTTGTAGCCAAGATGCAGGAGCTGGAATCACACCGCCCTCACCTTGTACAGGTTCAACGATCATCGCGGCTGGTTTCATGATGCCAGACTCGTCATCATTCAACATACGTTCGATGTAACGAATGCTCGCGTTAGCACCCGCTTCACCACCAATACCAAACGGGCAGCGTAGGTTGTATGGGAAAGGCATGAAGTGCACATCAGACATCAAGCCGCTACGACGCTCTTTAGTGCCGAGGTTACCCATCATACCCATGGTGCCGTTGGTCATGCCATGGTAAGCACCACGGAAAGCAAACATGGTGTTGCGACCTGTGGTTTGCTTGGCGAGCTTGATCGCCGCTTCCACAGCGTCAGCGCCAGATGGGCCACAGAATTGAAGAACCGAGTTATTTGAAAAGTCTTGAGGAAGAAAAGCTTTAACTCGCTTGATAAACGTCTCTTTTGCTTGAGTCGTGATATCAAGTGTTTGGTATGGCAAACCAGAATCGAGTTGGTCTTTAAGTGCTTGGTTAATCTCAGGGTGGTTGTAACCCAGAGAAAGTGTACCTGCACCGGCTAAGCAATCGAGAAAGAGTTGGCCACGAGTATCTTCAACTAAAGCGCCACATGCTCGTTTAATAGCAATAGGCAGGCGTCTTGGGTAAGAGCGAACATCCGACTCATGCTGTTCTTGCTCTAGCAAAATAGCGTCAGGTGTTAGGTCGTACGTTCCCTCTAAGATAGGAACCATAGTTGAAAATGAATTTGCGATAGTATTGATATCGACTTCAAAGGCGGTAGTCATAAAAGTCCCCTTGAATGTGTTCATACTCACCTCCATCAGACGCAATTACCCACCAACTCTCGTTAAATTTGGAGAGAGTTCATAGTGAAGTACACGTATTGTCTAGAAATGAGATATAGCTGTACGCTCGCATAAGTCAAATGACGAATACGAAATTAAGCCGTCTTAAGACAGCGATAAATTGTTAGCGTGAGCTCAAGGTTCAGTAATGCTACTGTTTTGAAGAATTGGACATTTTTGCAGGATCGGGCAGCTATGAGGAGCTGGTCCCTTTGGAAATGCAGAGCTGATTAGCAATGTTGTAATTAGTGTGTTCAATGTTGGGTTTCCCATTAACATGACGAACTGCGCCATAAGTATCCCGTCTATCAGCTAAAGGACTAGCCAATACCTACCCTACGTAATGTCCCAATCAGCAAGAATGGTCACTACGCGTATCCCCCAGAAGCAATCGTTGCTCTTCTTGAACATTTTCATTCCGAGATTGCGCGGGAAAGTAACATAAAGTGAAATGAACGATCAATAGTTTTTAGTAATAGCTTGATAAATAGCAGCGGTGGCTAAGCAATTGCTGTAAATATCGTCACACTATCGTTTGGGAAAGAGATCCCCGGTTCATTCGTTCCTCATACCCGAGGATGACGACGTGGGGTTATAAACGTTGCTAGAGAAGCTTTTAGGTCATGGCGTCACTCCCTAGAGCGAGGTATGAATTCATAGAGAACCCCTTACAACATGTCATTGTATTGCTTTATTCAAGAAACTATCTGATGCAATAGATTAAACTGAAGTTAATCAGCAAGCGGCAAGAGATCCCCGGTTCATTCGTTCCTCACACCCGAGGATGACGACGTGGGTGTACAGGCGGTGTTAGTGATGGCTTTGAGGCTGTGGCGCCTTTCCGTCATTCCTTAGCCTGAAGAATGAGTTCATTGGGAGTCCCTTACAACATGTCGATGTATTGTTTTATTCAGAAACTATCTGATGCAATAGATTAAACTGAAGTTAATCAGCAAGCGGCAAGAGCTCCCCGGTTCGCTCGTTCCTCACGCCCGAGGATGACGACGTGGATTTATAAACGTTACTAGAGAGACTTTGAGGTCATACCGTCTTTCCGTCATTCCCTAGCACGAGGAACGAGTTCATAGGGAATCTCGCTTTTAAAAACTAACTTGATTGCAAAATTTGAAACAGAGATAGAAATGAATGTTGAGTGCGGATTCGAACAAGAAGAGTTCTTAAACGTAAAAGCTAAACGTCAGAAACCAAAAAGCCCGAACATTTCTGTTCGGGCTTCTTAATTTGGAGCGATACATCGGGTTCGAACCGATGACCTCAACCTTGGCAAGGTTGCGCTCTACCAACTGAGCTAGTATCGCATTTGCTTTATCGAGATAAAGACTTTAATAGATGGTGCCCCGGGCCGGACTTGAACCGGCACAGCGCGAACGCCGAGGGATTTTAAATCCCTTGTGTCTACCAATTCCACCACCAGGGCACGCAATTCTTTATTGCGATGCCGATTACTGAAAAGTAAAACACCATCTTAATGCTGACGCCAATCAACATTACAAAATTTGGAGCGATACATCGGGTTCGAACCGATGACCTCAACCTTGGCAAGGTTGCGCTCTACCAACTGAGCTAGTATCGCATTTTCATTCAAATTCTTTCTAGAAGAAAGAGAGAATGGAGGCGCCTCCCGGAGTCGAACCGAGGTCCACGGATTTGCAATCCGCTGCATAGCCACTCTGCCAAGGCGCCTTAGTAACTCCAATCGAATCGCTCATTGCCATCCTCTTGGGTACGGGATGCATTCTACGGATTCAGACGATTGAGTCAATATTATTTTTGTATTTTTAATTCGTTTGAATAGATTTCATACGAAACAGGCCAAATAGCTGACTTTATGTTCAAAACACACTGTGAGCGGGTTATTCAAAGGAGATCTATATCACATTATATATCCACTATTGATAACTTAACCTTAGGTTAAAGATCAAAAAAGCGAGCCTCAGCTCGCTTCTTCATCAATGATGTTTTTCGTCTAACAAATCGTCTTTGGCAGCCATCAAGTATTGTGCCATTGACCAATAAGTAAGAACGGTGGCGACATACAGTGCAATGTAACCTACCCACACCATCCAGTCGTCGTATCTCCAGATAAGTACCCAAAGAGCGAACATCTGAGAAACCGTTTTGACTTTACCAACCCAAGATACCGCAACACTTGCGCGTTTACCGATTTCAGCCATCCATTCACGAAGCGCTGAAATGATGATCTCACGAGCAATCATGGTCACGGCTGGAATAGTTATCCAAATAGAGTGGTAATGCTCTGTAATCAGGATAAGAGCCGTAGCGACCAACACTTTGTCAGCCACAGGGTCAATGAAGGCACCGAAGCGAGACGTTTGCCCTAACTTACGAGCTAGCATGCCATCTAGCCAATCAGTGAAACCGGCTACCCAAAACACCATCGCAGCAGCGAAAGGAGCCCATTGATAAGGTAGATAGAAAACGACAACGAATACTGGGATCAAAAATAGTCTCAGTAAGGACAAAATGTTAGGTATATTCAAACGCATATTATTGGGCTCTTATTAATTGCGCTTTAATGGTGCGGGATTTTTACTATTGTTTCAATGCTTGATAAATGTTTTCTGCCAAAGAATGACTAATGCCCGGCACTTTGGCTATTTCTTCGACAGTTGCACGCTTAAGTTCTTGTAAGCCACCCATATATTTCAGCAAAGCTTGACGACGTTTAGGTCCTACCCCTTCAATTCCTTCCAAAGCACTGGTTCTGCGCGTTTTACCACGTTTCGCCCTGTGCCCTGCAATCGCATGATTATGGCTCTCATCACGAATGTGCTGGATAAGATGCAGCGCTGGTGCATCGCTAGGTAAATTAAACTCTTCACCTTCAAGGGTTACCAAAGTTTCTAAACCCGGTTTACGCGTCACGCCTTTCGCAATACCCATCATTCTTGGTCTAAACGGCCAATCACCCCAATATTGAGAAATGATCTCATGAGCGCGGTTTAGCTGACCTTTACCACCATCGATAAAGATGATGTCTGGGATCTTGTCGACATCGAGTTGCTTCGAATAACGTCTCTCAAGCGCCTGAGCCATCGCTGCATAATCATCGCCACCTGTAATGCCGGTGATGTTGTAACGACGGTACTCTGGTTTAACCGGGCCTTCTTGATTGAACACCACACACGACGCAATCGTGCTTTCACCCATGGTATGACTGATATCAAAACATTCCATGCGCTTGATAGCATCCATCGACAGCACTTCTTGGAGCTCTTTGAAGCGCTGATTAATCGTCATCTTGTGATTAATCTTGGTGGTAATAGCCGTCAATGCATTGGTATTAGACAATTTAAGGTAACGACCTCGAGTACCTGAAGGGTTGGTATTGAAGTGAATCTTACGACCCGCTACTTCACACAAGGCTTCTTGAATCGGTGTGACATCTTCCATCAAATCGGCATTGAGAATCAAACGGGTTGGGATGGTTCTCGCTTCACTATGCGCAAGATAGTATTGGCTTAAAAAGCTCGAAAAGACCTCTTCTCGCACCGTATTGTTGGGAATTTTAGGGAAATGGCTTCTACTGCCTAAAACCTTGCCTTGGCGAATCATCAAGATATGAATACACGCTACGCCATTCTCTTGAGCAAATCCCAACACGTCCATATCTTCCATTGAATCGTCAGATACGTATTGTTGTTCTTGCACACGTCGAATCGCTTGGATTTGATCACGGAAAGCGGCAGCTTGTTCAAAACGAAGCTCACGGCTTGCCTTGTCCATTTTGTCGATGAGCGTCTCAAGGACTAATTTGTCTTTCCCTTGCAGGAACAGACGAACGTAGTCGATAAGTTCACTGTACTCTTCATCAGAGATGATTGAGCTAACACATGGCGCAGCACAACGACCAATCTGATACATCAAACACGGGCGCGTTCTATTGGCATAAACCGTATCTTCACACTGGCGGGCAGGGAAAATCTTTTGGATTAGGTGTAGCGTCTCACGCACAGCGCCGGAATCAGGGTAAGGACCAAAGTATTCGCCCTTTTTCGTCTTAGCACCACGGTGCATCGACAAACGAGGATGCTTGTGACCGCTAATAAAAATATAAGGGTACGACTTATCATCACGCAAAAGTACGTTGTATTTAGGCAAGTACTGCTTGATGTAGTTGTGCTCAAGAATGAGCGCTTCTGTTTCCGTGTGCGTTACAGTGACATCGATATTGTCAATATTACTAACTAGAGCGCGTGTTTTTTCACTGTCGACTTTTTTACGGAAATAACTGGAAAGGCGTTTTTTGAGGTTCTTAGCTTTACCGACGTAAATAACGGCAGCCTCGGCGTTATACATTCGATAAACGCCGGGCTGCTCTGTTACTGTCTTGAGGAATGAGACTGAGTCAAACAAGTTGGTCACTATACGATCTCAGTGTTAAAGGGTCTCAGTGTCTAACATTCCATGTCTAATCGCTAAATGCGTCAGCTCTACATCGCCACTGATATCCAGCTTACTGAACAAGCGGTAGCGGTAACTGTTGACTGTTTTAGGACTTAGATTGAGTTGTTCTGAAATATCCGTCACTTTCTGACCTTTGGTAATCATCATCATGATTTGAAGTTCACGTTCAGATAAGTCTGCGAATGGATTTTCAGACGCAGGCGAGAATTGGCTCAAAGCCATCTGCTGCGCAATTTCTGGTGAAATGTATCGTTGGCCACTATTAACCACTCGAATTGCATTTACCATTTCATCCGGACCTGCCCCTTTAGTAAGGTAACCAGCAGCTCCAGCTTGCATCACTTTAGTTGGAAACGGATTTTCCGTATGAACAGTTAAAACGATGATTTTAACATCAGGGTTGAAACGCAAGATCTTCTTGGTTGCTTCTAAGCCACCAATACCAGGCATATTCATATCCATCAAAATAACGTCAGTATTGTTAGTACGACACCATTTTGCAGCATCTTCACCGCTTTCAGCTTCCCCTGCTACGTTCATTCCACGGACGTCTTCAATAATACGTCGTATCCCTGTGCGAACCAGCTCGTGATCATCTACAAGGAAAACATTTATCAAACTTGTATCTCCACACTATTAATTGGCTCTGCAACCACTGTGTCATTTCATCTGTTTGAAACAATTGAACAAAGGAACTGTGGATGCAGCATTGAGTACATCTTAACTTAATTACTAAAAAAAAGCTCTGTTGAATATGTGCTGAAACACGAACTTTAGCAAGTACTTATTAACAAATAAGCTAACTAAAACAACAAGCTTTTTCTAAAAATCAACCAGTTAAAACAACACCCAATAAAATTACATAAGATAAAGATATTTTCAATACCATTGAATAACCATTCGCGACAATTTCACTTATTTGCTTATAGAGTCCCGTTATTTGCCTCTACTAACTAGAATTTAGTTAGTATTTTTACTGCCTTTTGTGCGCAGAGGGTCGCTAGATGGTAGTATTCGATTCCCCATTTCAATAGGTTACTACATTGGATATTCAGCAAGGCTTTGTACTCACAAGACAAGCAAGAGATTTTTCAGGGCGCACACAAATCGACTTGTGGTTAAGCACCCCTCAAGGCCCTACTCTGCTGACGATTCAAAATGAAAAACCGGTATTTTTTGTCGCTCAATCTGACGTTGAGGCATGTCAGGCAATCGCAGCGAAAGAGTCGATCGATTGCCAATTTAAGCCTCTAGAATTAGCCACATTCGAGCAAACACCTCTCGCCGCGTGTTACACCTCACTGTCGAGAAGCAGCTTTGGTTTAGCGCAAGCCTTTCACAACGAAGAAATCCAAACCTTTGAAAGCGATATTCGACTCGCCGATCGATTCTTGATGGAACGTTTTATCAAGGGAAGTATTGAGTTCACCGGATCTGCTGTGCAAAAAAATCAGCATCGTCGAGTCTCAAACGCAAAATGCCGAGCAGGTGATTACTTACCCAGTCTATCTGTGGTCTCGCTTGATATTGAGTGTTCGGAAAAAGGCGTGCTTTATTCAATTGGCCTAGACAGCCCGATGGACAGCCAAGTAATCATGGTCGGCGAAGCACAACAAGCTGAAACCAATATCCAATGGGTTGCCAACGAGAAAGCGCTACTTGAAGCCATGATAGCTTGGTTCTCTGAATTTGATCCTGACATCATCATTGGCTGGAATGTTATCGACTTCGATTTTAGGCTGCTGCACAAACGTTCAGAATGGAACGAAGTGAAGCTCAACATCGGCAGAGACAACCAACCGAGCTTTTTCCGCAGTTCTGCTCAAAATCAGCAAGGTTTTATCACGATTCCGGGGCGCGTTGTCTTGGATGGTATTGATATGCTCAAGACAGCGACCTACCACTTCCGTTCTTGGTCTCTTGAGTCGGTATCGCAAGAGCTGCTTGGGGAAGGCAAAGACATCCATAACGTTCATGACCGTATGGATGAGATAAACCGAATGTTTGAGTTCGATAAACCCTCACTCGCTAAGTACAACCTTCAAGACTGCGTACTGGTAAACAGCATCTTCGAGCACACTCACCTACTCGACTTCGCGATTGAGCGCTCTCGATTAACCGGTGTTGAGCTGGATCGCGTTGGTGGCTCTGTTGCGGCCTTTACTAACTTATATCTGCCTCAAATCCACAGAGCGGGTTATGTCGCACCGAACTTAGAGCCAGAGAATTGGATTGCGAGCCCCGGCGGTTATGTGATGGATTCAATTCCCAATCTGTACGACTCGGTTTTGGTACTCGATTTTAAGAGCCTGTATCCATCGATCATTCGCTCGTTTCTGATTGACCCTATGGGACTAATTGAAGGGTTGAAGCTTGAACTAGGCCCAGCAGAAAACCAAGCCGTTGATGGCTTTCGAGGTGGGCAATTCCACCGCTCTAAACACTTCTTGCCCGAGATGATCGAAAACCTTTGGGCTGCACGTGATGTGGCGAAGAAGAACAACGAGAAAGCGTTCTCTCAGGCGATTAAGATCATCATGAACTCATTCTATGGTGTGTTAGGTTCGTCTGGTTGTCGTTTCTTCGATACCCGGTTAGCGTCTTCAATTACCATGCGTGGACATGAGATCATGAAGCAAACCAAGGTTCTGATCGAAGACAAAGGCTATCAAGTGATTTACGGCGATACCGATTCAACCTTCGTGTCTCTGAACGGCAGTTATGATCAGCAAAAAGCAGACGAGATCGGGAACACACTGGTCGCTTACATCAACGATTGGTGGACGAATCACTTAAAAGAGACCCACAACCTAACCTCAATACTCGAATTGGAATACGAGACTCACTATCGCAAGTTTCTAATGCCGACCATTAGAGGTTCAGAAACCGGCTCGAAGAAACGTTATGCCGGATTAATCACTCAAGGCGATAAAGAAAAGATCATATTTAAAGGGCTTGAGAGTGCACGCACCGATTGGACACCTCTCGCACAGCAATTCCAACAAACCTTGTATGAGATGGTGTTTCACGATCAAGATCCAACCGACTACGTCAGACAGTTTGTTGATGAAACCTCTGCTGGCAAACATGATGATTTATTGGTGTATCAAAAGCGCTTACGCCGCAAATTACATGAATACCAAAAGAACATTCCGCCGCAGGTTCGCGCAGCTCGTATGGCCGATGAGATCAATGCTCAGTTAGGGCGCCCTCTTCAATACCAAAATAAAGGACGCATTGAGTATTTGATTACTCTGAGTGGCCCTGAGCCCAAGGAGTATTTAAAGAGTGGTATCGATTATCAGCACTATATCGACAAGCAGATTAAACCGGTCGCAGAGGCAATACTGCCCTTCATCGGTTTAGACTTTGAAAGAGTTAGTGGGCAGCAGTTGGGTTTGTTCTAGCACTATATTCAATATGCTCTTAAAACGAAAAAAGCAGAGATATGTTCTTCAGCACACTCTGCTTTTTAGTATCAATGGATCGGTTATAAATCTCTATCCGATTCTGAACTCGGTTTTCTGATACTGCTTAATCAACCACTCACCAAAGCCATCAAGAATACCGATCACCGAACGTTTAGGGATTGGTCGACCAGAAAGTAAAATGCCCAACCTTTGGATTTCGACTTCTCGATCTGGGTGATACTTCAAGAACTGTTGGCCACATTCAACAGGATCATCGTACCAATATTTATCGCGGTACATCACCAGTGAGTAACTCGCCCGTAGAAGCTTCTTGGCAATAATCACCTGCGCAGCGACTTGTTGTTCTGGCGTTGTCGCTCGTGCGATCTTGTTGCGATACACCGCCAACCAGTTTTCCGCATCCATATTCCAGTGCTTAGCGATTTCCCAACTTGTTTCAAAATCACCATAGCAGTCTGATAAGTCTTCACCATGCACACACACGGCTAAATGCTTGAGCATAAAACCCCAAGTGAAGATATTGTCGAAATCGACTATCTCACTCACTAAGGTAGTTTTTATCGCCACTTGAGTTACCTGCGGGAAGCTCTTTTGGAAACGCCATTTGATGGTGTTCAACAAAGTGGTTCGTTGGTCAGGAAACGGTCGATGGGTCACCACAACCACATCTAGATTGGAGCGACCGAAGACGGCTTGCTTACGAGCCACACTGCCATAAATATAAATACTGTGCAGATTAGATCCTAACCCACCTTTTAGAAAGGTAATCAGATCGTTAACCACAGGTTGAAATTCAGGTTGAAAAGGCTGTGTTGGGTCAATAACGGGTAGCTGCATAGGTCGTTTCGGTAAATAAAATAATGATTTAACTATAACTCTATGATCGCCTAGGTGACTTTATGATTCAAGCTATTCCTATTTATAGCATCTCCGAGATATAATCAGCGGATAGACCCACTAAGGACAAACACAAAATGCCTAGAGCAAGTGAAATTAAAAAAGGTTTTGCTATCACAGTAGAAAGCAAAACAGTGATCGTTAAAGATATCGAAGTAACAACACCAGGCGGCCGTGGCGGCCAAAAGATTTACCGCTTCCGTGGTAACGATGTAGCAACTGGCGTTAAAACTGAAGTTCGCCACAAGGCTGACGAAATTGTTGAAACTATTGACGTAACTAAGCGTGCAGTAATGTTCTCTTACGTTGATGGCAACGAGTACATCTTCATGGACAACGAAGATTACACACAATTCATCTTCAACGGTGAGACTATCGAAGACGAACTACTGTTCATCAACGAAGAAACTCAAGGCATGTACGCGATCCTTATCGACGGCAACGCTGCAACGCTTGAGCTACCAACATCTGTTGAACTAGTTATCGAAGAGACTGATCCTTCAATCAAAGGTGCATCAGCGTCTGCTCGTACTAAGCCTGCTCGTCTTTCTACAGGTCTTACTATTCAAGTACCTGAATACATCGCGACTGGCGACAAAGTAGTAGTAAACACTGCTGAACGTAAATACATGAACCGCGCAAGCTAAGATACTTATTATGACCGAAGCTAACGACCTAATGTCTTATGACGATGCAATTGATACTGCATACGACATCTTTCTAGAGATGGCACCTGATAATCTTGAACCTGCAGACGTGATTCTATTCACAGCTCAGTTTGAAGATCGTGGTGCTGCAGAGCTTGTTGAAACTGGCGATGATTGGGTTGAACATGTTGGCTTTGAAGTCGACAAAGAAATCTACGCTGAAGTGCGCATTGGTCTTGTGAATGAAGCTGATGACGTTCTAGACGACGTATTTGCTCGCATGCTAATCAGCCGTGACCCAGAACATAAGTTCTGTCACATGCTGTGGAAACGTGACTAATACCGCTGTTGACGCTCATCAGCATGAGTAAACAAGTATTCATGTAAGCGAGTTAAAAGTTAGCCGAGCCGATTGCTCGGCTATTTTTATCACGCCATTTCTCATCATGATTACTCACTTTCATCATCAACTTTAGATTCACTGATTATGACCAAAGCAAAAACAGACACACAATCAAAAGGCTATGCCTGCATTGGCCTAGTTAACCCAAAGACGCCTGAAAACGTAGGCTCTGTAATGCGAGCTGCTGGCTGCTACGGCGCCAACTCTGTGTTTTACACTGGCACACGCTACGACCATGCGCGAAAATTCCATACCGACACCAAAGAAAAGCACTTAGCCCTGCCTTTGATTGGTGTTGAAGAGCTGAAAGATATTATTCCAGTAGGCTGCGTGCCGGTTGCTGTTGATCTGATTGAAGGTGCTAAGCCTCTACCTGATTACAAGCACCCACCACGTGCGTTTTACATTTTTGGCCCAGAAGATGGCACGCTAAAGAAAGAAATCACAGATTTCTGTCGTGAGACGATTTACGTTCCGACCAACGGCTGTATGAATCTAGCGGCATCAGTGAATGTTGTGCTTTACGACCGACTGGCGAAAGGCGATAACTTTTCGAATCATAAGTAAAAGATACGAGATACGAGATACGAGATACGAGATACGAGATACGAGATACGAGATACGAGATACGAGATACGAGCAGATTATAGATGCGCCTACACGAGATAAGAGAAGCGAAAAGCTCGCTTACTGTCACTTATGGCAGCATGTTTTCGATACTCGGTTACTCGCATCCCGCATCTGCTATTTCTCCAGACGTAAAAAAACCTGCTCAATGAGCAGGTTTTTTAGTATTCAGTGCTTTCAGCTAATGAAGCTTTACGCGTAAGAAATTACGTAATTACTGACGTGTTCTTGGCTTAGCTGGTTTAGCCGGACGACCGTTGTTCAGTTTAGGCTTACTTTTGTTAGCCTGAGGTTTACCTTTGTTTGCAGCTGGAGCGCTACGACCTGAATCAGGTGTTGTAGTACCGCGAGTTGCAGGCTTCTTACGCTTAGTTTGGTTGCTACGGCCTTTTGGTGCGTTTGCACGCTCTTCGTGACGTTTAACAGCACGACGAATTTTTTGGCTACGAGAACGCTCACGCTTACGAGAAGTGTTTGAAGGATCAAGATCCAACAGTGTCTCTTTCTCAGGCTTAAGCTCAACAAGCTCACGCAGGTAGTTAACTTCTTGAAGATCTAGCTCTTTCCAACCGCCACGAGGCAGTTTCTTATCAAGGTAGATATCACCGTAACGTACACGTTTCAGGCGGCTTACTGTCGTTTCTTGAGATTCCCAAAGACGACGAACTTCACGGTTACGACCTTCGTTAATCGCTACGTAGAAAGTATGGTTCATACCTTCACCACCAGCGTAAACAACATCTTCAAAACGAGCCATGCCGTCTTCTAGTTGTACACCACGAGTAACGTTTTTAACTTTTTGCTCAGTCACTTCACCGAATACACGTACTAGGTACTCACGCTCAACCTGACGGCTTGGGTGCATTAGACGGTTTGCAAGCTCACCATCAGTAGTGAAAAGCAAAAGGCCTGATGTGTTTGCATCAAGACGACCAACTGAAATCCAACGAGAACCACGGATCTTAGGTAGACGATCGAAAACAGTACGGCGGCCTTCAGGGTCGTGACGAGTACAAAGCTCACCTTCAGGTTTGTAGTAAGCAAGTACACGACAAACCACTTCTTCAGAAGCCTTGCCTGAAACAGTATGGCCATCGATACGGATCACTGAGTTCTCGTCTTCAAGACGCTCGCCCAGTTTCGCAACTTGACCGTTAACACTTACACGACCAGATTTGATTAAACCTTCTAGTTCACGACGAGAACCGTGACCAGCTCGCGCTAAAACCTTCTGTAATTTTTCGCTCATTTACTCTTTTCTACCTATTTGTCGTCTTCACAGACGTCGAATGAATTTTTCGCGACCAAATCGCGGTCGCGTATTATCGCAAATAACCTGCCAAAAAGCACTTGTTATTTACTGTGGCAGGTTTGCTGTATCGTTACAGACTGTTAATCAGTAAAGCGATTATTCAAACGGCGCAGGATCGCCAGCACCACGACGTAGAACCACGGCATCATCGTCACTGAAGTCAATAACCGTCGTCGGTTGCTCACCTAAGTAACCGCCATTCAAAATGACATCAACCGCATGCTCTAGGCTGTCACGAATTTCTTCTGGATCCGACTCTGTAGTCTCGTTACCCGGAAGAATCAGAGACGTCGACATCAGTGGTTCGCCCATCGCTTCCAACAGGTCGAGTGCAATCTTGTTGTCTGGGACACGAATACCAATCGTTTTACGCTTGGCGTTCATCAAACGCTTTGGCACTTCTTTAGTTGCTTTAAAGATAAACGTGTAAGCACCTGGCGTGTGTGCTTTCAGCAGACGGAAAGCCACGTTATCAACGCGTGCATACAGTGATAACTCAGAAAGATCACGGCATAACAAGGTGAAATTGTGCTTGTCATCGATGCGACGAATTTTACAGATACGTTCAAGTGCTTGTTTGTTTTCAAGCTGACAGCCCAGCGCATAACCGGAATCTGTTGGATAAACCACAACGCCGCCATTGCGAATAATCGCAACCGCTTGAGTAATTAAGCGTGCTTGTGGGTTATCTGGGTGTACATAAAAAAACTGGCTCATTGTTGATCCTCGTTATCGAATCTCTCGACTCTATCATCAGAAGGAGCTGGCTCACCTAAAGACTATTCAGATGGTGAAACCGTTTGAAACTCCCAATCTTTCCATACTTCTTCGACCCCAGAAGGTAGCCAGAGATTGCGTCCAAGTTCCATCCACGGAGATGGGTAATGGAAATCACTGCCTTGGGAGGCTAATAGTTTGTATTGTATAGCATAATCCGCGAGTGTGCGTCTTTCTTGTTGCGCTTGCTGAGGTTGAGCTACTTCCATCGCATCCCCTTTCGCTTCAACAAATGCCGCTAGCAGGCGCTTAACCCACTTGGCTGTAAGTCCATATCGCCCAGGGTGAGCGAGTACGGCTTGTCCACCAGCAGCATGAATAGCCGTGACAGCATCACTCATTGAACACCAAGTTGGCGGCACATAACCTGGGTTATTACGAGTAAGAAACTTTTTAAACACCTGCTGCATAGTTTTCGCATAGCCATTGTCGACTAGCCACTTAGCAAAGTGAGCGCGAGTGATTGGTGCATCACCCGCAATCAATTTAACTTCTTCTAACACCCCTTCACGAGTCGCTTTCTCAAGACGGTGAGCGATCATCTCAGCACGCCCAATACGGTGTTGCTTCTGTTGTTCAATGAGCGCTTTGAGTTCTGGTGACTCAGGATCAACGTTTAACCCAACAATATGGATATCTTTGTTTTGCCAAACAGTCGAAATCTCAATGCCGTTTATCAACTGAATAGGAAGGTTGTTATCCGCAATGTAGCTGCGTGCTTCAGCAAGCCCATCAGTCGTGTCATGATCTGTAATCGCTAGCGCTTCGATGTTAAAGCCAAGCGCTCGGTCAATTAGCTCAGGTGGAGTAAGTCGGCCATCTGAGGCTGTTGTATGACTATGTAGATCAATTCTCATATATTCTTTTTCATTGTTTTCAATTTTTATCGTTATATTTGTGTCAACACACTTGACCCGCAAGCAGAAAACTAGTTAACTAGTACACAAATACGAAGTATCACATTTGATAGGTTCACCATGTTACAAGAATTTAACCAAAACCATAAAGATAAAGTTTTAGAACTTTCTTCAGTAGAAGCAAGTTCAGAGCTTAATTGGTGGCGCACTTGGACAAGTTCTTGGTGGGCTAACGTGTACTTCTAATTAAACAGTTTGTTTATAAAAAAGTTATCACTAAGCCCGCTTTAATAGCGGGCTTTTTAATTTGTCGAACATCTCACATTCAACTGACTAACAAATCATCGAATTGACCATATTCTAGATTGGGTGAAAGGTATCTTTATGCGACTATGTACGGCAGGAAATTTAAAGAATCATAAAGGAGGTCTTGTGAACAAGGCCATTGAAATCAAAAAGCTGGGAACCATTGAGGTCATCAATTCCTCAGTTCCTTACTCGCAAGATCCAACCAGCGTTTTTCATACTTTGTGTGAAAACAAAACTGATAGTCTTTTGTTGGAATCTGCCGAGATTGAATCTAAACAGAACCTGACAAGCCTACTCCTTATCGACTCTGCTGTTCGCATCGTATGTCGCGGACATGAAGTAACCTTTCAAGCATTGACTGAAAACGGTCAAGCGCTTATCGAACATCTCACTCAAAACGTGAAAGCAGAAATTAAATCTGACCTTACTGATAACGTTTTGACGCTGACTTTTATCGAACCAAGCAACGAATTAGACGAAGACTCACGTTTAAGAGAAGCCTCTTCATTCGATGCACTGCGTTTGGTTCAGCACAGCTTTGAGCAAGACGCGGATAACAAACACGCATTATTCATGGCGGGCTTATTCGCTTACGACATCGTGGCAAACTTTGAGCCACTAGGTGATGCTGAAGCAACCAACAATTGTCCTGACTTTGTCTTCTATGTAGCTGAAACACTATTGCGTTTCGATCACCAAGAGAACGAAGGCCTACTTCACGCGAGCTTATTTGCTCAAGATGACAACATCAAAGCGCAATTAACTGACCGTCTAGCCGACATTCAAACTCAGTGTCAGTCCCTGAAAGCCATCACTGAAGTAACGCCGTTAGACAACGTTGAAGCTGTACCTAGCGTTTCAGATGAAGACTTCTGCCAAACGGTTCGTGATTTAAAAGAGTACGTAGTTAAAGGCGATGTATTCCAAGTGGTACCTTCACGCCGCTTCACTCTACCTTGCCCTGCCCCACTGGCGGCTTATAAAGAACTCAAACAAAGCAACCCAAGCCCTTACATGTTCTACATGCAAGACGAGCTGTTTACTCTGTTCGGTGCATCTCCAGAAAGCGCGCTGAAATACGAGACAGAAACCAACCAAATCGAGATCTACCCGATTGCTGGTACTCGTCGTCGTGGTAAGCGCCCTGACGGTCAAATCGATTTCGACCTAGACAGCCGTATCGAGCTTGAACTGCGTACCGACAAGAAAGAAAACGCCGAGCACATGATGCTAGTTGACCTAGCGCGTAACGATGTGGCACGTATTGCCGAAGCTGGCACTCGCCACGTAGCAGACTTACTGAAAGTAGACCGCTACAGCCATGTAATGCACTTGGTTTCTCGTGTTGTTGGTCAGCTCCGTGAAGACTTAGATGCTCTGCACGCTTACCAAGCTTGTATGAACATGGGCACGCTAACGGGCGCACCAAAAATCCGCGCAATGCAGCTTATTCGAGACGTAGAAAAAACGCGTCGTGGTAGCTACGGTGGTGCAGTCGGTTATCTAACTGGTGAAGGGACTCTAGATACTTGTATCGTAATTCGCTCTGCTTACGTTGAAGATGGCGTGGCACAAGTACAAGCAGGCGCTGGGGTCGTATTTGACTCAGACCCACAAGCAGAAGCCGATGAAACTCGCGGCAAAGCACAAGCGGTTATCTCAGCGATTCAAGCAGCTCATACTAAGAACCTAACAAATAAGAAGGAGTCGTAATCATGGCTGATATTGTATTCATCGATAACTTCGACTCGTTCACTTACAACCTTGTAGACCAATTTCGTTCATTAGGTCACAGCGTAAAAATTTACCGTAACAACATTCCTGCAAAAGTAGTTGAAGCGGCGATCAACGAACTAGACAACCCTGTTGCACTGCTTTCACCAGGCCCTGGCGCTCCAGCAGATGCGGGCTGTATGCCAGAGCTGATTCAGCTTCTAAAAGGTAAAGTGCCAATGATTGGTATTTGCTTAGGCCACCAAGCGATTGTTGAAGCCTATGGCGGCACCGTTGCAGGCGCTGGCGAAATCATTCATGGTAAGGTGTCGATGATGGAACACCAAAACCATGCGACTTACCAAGGCTTACCTTCGCCATTGGCTATCGCTCGCTACCACTCTTTAGTGGCAACGCATGTATCTGATAGCCTAACGGTGACCGCTGAAGTAGATGATTTGGTGATGTCTGTGGTTCAAGAACAAGACAAGGTGTGTGGATTCCAATTCCACCCTGAATCAATTATGACGACCTACGGTGCAACGCTTCTAGCAAACGCTATCGAATGGGCTCTTGAGAAACCTCTTCGCCTTGAAAAGACTGGAAAATAGGAAACGATCATGGAACAGATTAATAAACTTTACGAACAGCAGTCTCTTACTCAAGAAGAAAGCCAACAATTGTTTGATGTGATCATCAAGGGGGAACTTGACCCAATCTTGATGGCTTCTGCGCTGACTGCACTAAAAATCAAAGGCGAAACGCCCGATGAAATTGCAGGCGCAGCAAAAGCACTACTTGCGAATGCAAACCCGTTCCCGCGCCCTGATTACGATTTCGCAGACATCGTAGGTACAGGTGGCGACGGTCACAACACCATCAATATCTCGACGACTTCTGCATTTGTTGCCGCAGCGTGTGGCTTAAAAGTCGCGAAGCACGGTAACCGCAGCGTATCGAGCAAATCAGGCTCTTCTGACTTACTGGATTCGTTCGGTATCAACCTAGCGATGACAGCTGAAGACACACGTACGGCTGTTGATGAACTTGGCGTAGCATTCCTATTTGCTCCGCAGTATCACGTCGGTGTACGTCACGCTATGCCGGTTCGTCAAACAATGAAAACGCGCACTATCTTCAATATTCTTGGTCCACTGATTAACCCTGCTCGCCCTAACATCGAGCTAATGGGTGTTTACAGCAAAGAGCTGGTTCGACCTATCGCAGAAACCATGCTGCAAATGGGCATGAAGCGTGCTGCGGTTGTTCACGGTAGTGGCTTAGATGAAGTGGCGATTCACGGCGAGACTATCGTTGCTGAGATTAAAGATGGCAAGATTCACGAGTACACAGTGACTCCGGCTGACTTTGGTTTGAACACTCACCCTCTTGAAGCGATTAAGGGCGGCGAGCCAGAAGAGAACAAAGCCATCACAACTGATATCCTCACGGGTAAAGGCACTGATGCTCAAGTTGGCGCAGTGGCAGTCAACGTAGCTCTGCTGATGCGTCTATTTGGTCACGAAGACCTAAAAGCCAACGCTCAGCAAGCGATTGACGCGATGAACTCTGGCAAAGCGTACGAGCTTGTACAAAAGCTTGCTGCACACGCCTAACGAACGACGAATTGAGACAAAGAACATGACACAGACTACCGATAAACTGTCGACCCACGTTTCAGTCAAAGAAGCTGAAATGGCGGAAGTATTAGCAAAAATCGTTCGTGATAAATACCAATGGGTTGAAGCGCGTAAGCAGACTCAACCATTAGACGAGTTTAAAGCGTCACTAACTGTAACAGACCGCAGCTTTTATGATGCTCTGAGCGGAGAACAAACGGTTTTCATCACTGAATGTAAAAAGGCTTCTCCGTCGAAAGGTTTGATCCGTGACGAGTTTGACCTCGACTACATTGCGTCGGTTTACAACAACCACGCAAACGCAATTTCTGTGCTGACAGACGAGAAGTACTTCCAAGGTGACTTTGAGTTTTTACCTAAGGTTCGCAGCATTGCTAAGCAGCCTATCCTGTGTAAAGACTTCATGGTTGATACCTACCAAGTTTACTTGGCTCGTCATTACTCAGCTGATGCTATCTTGTTGATGCTATCGGTATTGGATGACGAAGAGTACAAAGCGCTGGCGGAAGTCGCTCACTCACTCAACATGGGTGTACTTACCGAAGTCAGCAACGAAGAAGAGCTTCACCGCGCTGTCGCTTTAAAAGCAAAGGTGATCGGTATTAATAACCGTAACCTACGTGACCTTTCGACTGATTTGAATCGTACCAAAGAGTTGGCGCCGCTGATTCGCGAACTGGCTCCAAACGCAGTCGTGATTTCAGAGTCTGGCATCTACACACATCAACAAGTTCGTGACCTTTCAACGTTTGCAGATGGCTTCCTAATCGGTAGCTCTCTAATGGCAGAGAAGAACCTCGAGCTTGCGGTACGCAAAGTAACACTGGGTGAAAACAAGGTGTGTGGTTTAACTCACTCTGACGATGCAGCAAAGGCTTATCAAGCTGGTGCGGTATTCGGTGGTCTGATATTCGTTGAAGCATCTAAGCGTCATGTGGATATCGAAGCGGCTCGTTTGACTATGAGCGGCGCACCTTTGAACTACGTGGGTGTGTTCCAAAACCACAGCGTTACTGACGTTGCGAAAACGGTTTCTGAGCTAGGCCTGTTCGCTGTGCAATTGCACGGTGATGAGTCTCAAGCGTTTGTCGATGAGCTAAAACAGTCACTACCTGAAAGCGTTGAGATTTGGAAAGCTTACGGTGTTGCTCCCGATGCTGAGAGCTCGCTACCAGAATTACTGGAAAGCAACGTGACTCGTCACCTGCTAGATACTAAAGTGGGTTCTCAAACTGGTGGCACAGGCCAAGTGTTCGATTGGAACCTAATCAACAACCAAAGCGCAATCATGTTGGCGGGTGGCCTAAACCCAGAAAATGCTAACCAAGCCGCTAAGTTGGGTTGCTTAGGATTAGACCTAAACTCTGGCGTTGAATCCGCTCCAGGAAAAAAAGACGCAGACAAACTGCAACGTGCTTTTGCAGCGATTCGCAATTACTAGTCCAAACTCGGCGCTAGAAATTAGAAAGCAGAAACTAAAAACATATTTGTGAGCTTTGCCTTTTGCGAAGCTCAAACAAGATTAAATGACTTGGTGTGAATACACATCAGTAGAATTGAAGGAATAACACAATGGCTAAACTCGATGCCTACTTTGGTGAATACGGTGGTCAATACGTACCGCAGATCCTAGTGCCAGCATTAGACCAACTTGAACAAGCATTTATCGATGCACAAGCCGATCCTGAGTTCCGCAGCGAATTCATGACGCTTCTTCAAGAGTACGCTGGTCGTCCAACGGCACTAACGCTAGCACGCAACCTAACAAAAGGTACAAAAACAAAACTGTACCTAAAGCGTGAAGATCTACTTCACGGCGGTGCTCACAAGACAAACCAAGTTCTTGGTCAGGCATTGCTAGCAAAACGTATGGGTAAGCAGGAAATCATCGCTGAAACTGGCGCAGGCCAACACGGTGTGGCAACGGCTCTAGCGTGTGCTCTACTAGGTCTTAAGTGTCGTGTTTACATGGGTGCAAAAGACGTTGAACGTCAAAGCCCGAACGTGTTCCGTATGAAGCTAATGGGCGCAGAGGTTATCCCTGTTCATTCTGGCTCTTCAACGCTAAAAGATGCGTGTAACGAAGCACTACGTGACTGGTCTGCAACTTATGAAGACGCGCATTACCTATTGGGTACTGCAGCGGGTCCTCACCCATTCCCAACGATTGTTCGTGATTTCCAACGCATGATTGGTGAAGAAACGAAGAACCAAATTCTAGCTCGTGAAGGTCGCCTTCCTGATGCGGTTATCGCTTGTGTCGGCGGTGGTTCAAACGCTATCGGTATGTTCGCGGATTTCATTGAAGAAGAGTCTGTACGCCTAATCGGTGTAGAGCCTGCTGGTAAAGGTATTGATACCGACCAACACGGCGCGCCGCTTAAACACGGTAAAACTGGTATCTTCTTCGGTATGAAAGCACCACTGATGCAAGATGAGAATGGTCAAGTAGAAGAGTCTTACTCTGTATCTGCGGGTCTAGACTTCCCATCAGTTGGCCCTCAACACGCGCACCTAAATGCTATTGGCCGTGCTGAATACGACAACGTAACCGATGACGAAGCACTAGAAGCTTTCCAAGCTATCGCACGTAACGAAGGTATTATCGCAGCGCTAGAGTCATCTCATGCTTTGGCTCATGCAATCAAAATGGCTCACGATGATCCAGAGAAAGAACAGCTATTAGTCGTTAACTTATCTGGCCGTGGTGACAAAGACATTTTCTCTGTACACGACATTCTTAAAGAGAAAGGAGCATTATAATGGATCGCTATCAATCACTCTTCACTCACTTAGCTGAAAAGAATCAGGGCGCATTCGTACCATTCGTAACAGTTGGCGATCCTAACCCTGAGCAATCGCTTAAGATCATGGAAACTTTGGTTGAAGCGGGTGCAGATGCACTTGAGCTTGGTATTCCATTCTCCGATCCGCTTGCAGATGGCCCGACAATCCAAGGCGCAAATATTCGCGCGCTAGATTCAAAAGTAACGCCAGATGTGTGTTTTGATCTTATTGGTCAAATTCGTGCTAAATACCCAGATCTGCCAATCGGCCTACTGATGTACGCAAACTTGGTGTACGCACGTGGTATCGAGAACTTCTACGAGCGTTGTGCGAATGCAGGTATCGATTCAGTATTGATTGCTGATGTACCAACCAACGAGAGTGGCGAGTTTGTTGCTGCAGCTAAGAAGTTTGGTATTCACCCAATCTTTATTGCTCCACCAACAGCAAGTGATGAGACGCTTCAATCGGTTTCTGAGCTAGGTGGTGGTTACACTTACCTACTTTCTCGTGCTGGCGTAACGGGTGCAGAAACCAAAGCAAACATGCCTGTGACAGCCCTACTTGACCGTTTGAACAAGTTTGATGCGCCACCAGCACTGCTTGGTTTCGGTATCTCTGCTCCTGAGCAAGTAAAAGAAGCCATCGAAGCTGGCGCTGCTGGTGCTATCTCTGGCTCTGCGGTTGTGAAAATCATTGAAAACAACGTTGAACAACCAGAAGCAATGCTTAAAGCACTTGCTGAGTTTGTTACGCCAATGAAAGCGGCAACGCAAAAATAATAAATAGGCTCCCACTAGTGCGATAATTTGCGCTGTGGGAGTTTTTCTCCCAGAACACGTCCAAACCCTCTCAATTGTTAAATTTCTGATAAAAACAACACCTCATACAAACCTGTAGCGCATCTATAATACCCCACCAAAACATCACTACTATTTATAAAAATAATGACAAATCAAAAAGCAATCGTTTGCTTTAGTGTGAAAAATCATCAAATGACATTTGATTACTGCTTTTTGGTGTTCTTTCATCTCTGCTCATATTGATAAATGTAAAGGATACGTGTAAAACTTCTCGCGAAATATTAATCCAATGGTACATCGTACATTGGTGAGTAGTTCTGGGATTTTTATATTTAGTAGCACAGAGGTTATGGAAGTGTTAAAAGAAAAGAGTTTACTAAGCAACATCGGCGTTCAAGTCGTTATTGCAATGATCATCGGTACCCTAGTCGGTGCGATGATGGGTGACAGCGCAACTATGTTCGCTCCACTGGGTGCTATCTTCATCAATTTGATCAAGATGCTGGTTATCCCTCTAGTCGCGGTTGCCCTAATTTCAGGTGCTGCTGGTCTAGGCAACAGCTCATCGGCTGGTAAAGTCGGTGTAACAACACTGGGTTACTTTGCACTAACGTCTGCACTTGCTGTAGCACTAGCGCTAGTAATGGGTGAAATATTCGAACCAGGTCGTGGTATCGATGTTTCTGGCGTTGAAGGCATGTTCTCTTCTGAATATGCTGCGAAAGGCGAACTTCCAACATTCTGGGCAACCATCACGGGCATGATCCCGACCAACGTTTTCCAATCACTGAATGAAGCAAACATTCTTCAAATTCTAGTTTTCTGCTTATTCTTCGGTATTGCGATTTCTAAACAAGCGAAAGAGAAACGTGACCCTATCATCAATGGCGTAAACGCGATTGTTGACGCAATGGTTTGGATGATCAACAAAGTTATGATCATTGCACCACTTGGCGTATTCGGCCTAATGGCAGAAGCTGTGGGTACATTCGGTTTTGGCGCACTTATGGTTGTGTTCAAACTGTTCGTTGTTTACATCGCTGCGATCCTAATCTTCGGCTTTGTTGCTTACCCGCTAATGATTCAAATCTTCACTAAGACTTCAGCTAAGAAGTTCCTAGTAGCAATGAAGAAGCCTCAAGCGGTTGCACTATCAACAGCATCTTCAATGGCGACACTGCCAGTAACAATGGAAACGGTAGAGAAAGAACTTGGCGTTCGTAACTCTACGGCTTCATTCGTTCTGCCTCTTGGTGCGACGATCAACATGTCTGGTAACGCAATTTACTACGGCCTAGTTGCTATCTTCTTCGCACAGCTGTTCAACATCGACCTGTCTATGGGTGCTTACGTTGCTATCATCGTAACGTCTACCCTAGGCGCAGTTGGTCAAGCAGGTGTTCCTGGTCCCTCTTTCCTAGTGGTTGCGGTTCTTCTAGCGGCTGGTATCCCTATCGAAGGTCTACCTCTGTTGTTCGCTCTAGACCGTATCTTCGACATGATCCGTACTGCTCTGAACATCACTGGTGATGCAGCATGTGCAGTCATCGTTGATTCTCTAATCGAAGACGAAGCGAAAGAAACTGAGCTACAAAAACAGCAAGCGTAATATTAAGCTTCAGTTTTGATTAAAAAAACCGCCTTCATATAGGCGGTTTTTTATTAGGTGATGATCAATATTGAGTCGGTAAATCTTACCCTTGTAAGGCTAATTGATGAGTCCAAACGCACGAGGCAGAGCCAAACTAATTTCAGGAATAAAAGTAATGGCCAACAGTGTGACGATCAATACGGCACAAAACGGCATGATACTTCTTATAACGTTTTCAATCTTAGAGCCACTGACACTACAACCCACAAATAGCGCCGTACCAACGGGTGGCGTTGCAATGCCAATACATAAGTTGAAGATAATCATCATCGCGAAGTGAATTGGATGCATGCCTAAATGCTCAGCAATCGGCATAAAGATAGGGGTAAAGATCAATACGGCTGGCGTAAGGTCCATAAACATACCCACAATCAGTAGAATCAGGTTCATCAGAATAAAGATGATAATTGGATTGTCTGAAATAGAGAGCATCCAATCACTGATCATGGTTGGTAGACCGGTAAACGCCATTGCCCATGACATAATGGTAGAAGCACCAATCAAGAACAGCATAATGCCAGTAACCTGAACCGTTTCTCTACAAATTATCGGAAAGTGTGCCCATTTGAGGGTTCGGTAACAGAGTGACAGTATAAAAGAGTATAGAACCGCTATACATGCCCCTTCTGTTGCAGTGAATATACCACCAATAATACCGCCAATAACAACAACAATAAGCCCTAAGCTTGGTGTTGCTTGCCAAACAATATTCAGCACATCTTTCGTTGTGAAGCCGTCATTCGCACTTGTTTTGTAGCCCTTCTTTTTAGCGATGAAATAGGCGACGACCATACAACTTAAGCCCATTAGAATACCTGGGACATACCCTGCGATAAACAACGCCGCAACGGATGTTCCACCCGATACCACTGAAAATACGATCAGTGAATTACTCGGCGGTATTAATAAGCCTGCCGGGCAAGATGCAACGTTTACTGCTGTTGCTAAGTTTTTATCATAACCATCTTTTTCTAATTCTGGGCCTAAGGTTTTACCAACCGCAGCTGCTGCTGCAACGGCTGATCCTGAAACGGCGCCAAACATCATATTGGCGAAGATGTTCACGTGAAAAAGTGAGCCCGGGATCCAACCAACCAAGAGCTTTGCAAGGTTGATGAGTCGACTCGCGATGCCACCTACATTCATTATATTCCCCGCGAGGATAAAGAAAGGGATGGCTAATAAACTGAAACTATCAATACCGGTAATGATTTTTTGACCCGCAGTAATACTGGCGACTTCAAACGGTAAGATGAAATACATGATGGTTAAAGATGACATGGCAATTGCAATCGCAATCGGCATGCTTATCGCGATCATGAATAAGAATAGGCCTAGCAGCCAAACACCAATGGACAAATCCATAATATAGAGTCCTTTTAAAACTTATTTTTTGTTGGGTTCACAAAAAAGATCAAACGTATTCATGACCAAATAAATGAGGATAATAACGGCTGAAATCGGCAATATTGAATACACCGTCGACATCGGTAATTGCAGTGCTGGAGAGAGTTGTTGTGTGGTTCTTCCCATTAGGGCGATGCCACCTTGAAGCATTGCTAGAAATACAAATGCGCCAGAAATGATATTGATGAGTACATGTAATGCGATATGTGCTTTACCCTTAAGATAACCATCCAATAACGTTATTGCTAAGTGTCCTTTGATACCGAATAAGTAGCTTGCTCCTAATAAGCCAAGCCATACCATCGCATAACGAGCAAGTTCATCAGTCCAGTTACTTGGATCATTCAAAACATAACGACTAAAGACCTGCCAAGTGACAGTAACGACAAGTAACATTAGTGCAAAAGAAGAGACAAAAAGAATCAGCCTATCAAGTAGGTTTCTGAAAGTTGCTAACATGGTGTGATACCTCAAAAAATTTTGCCTTAGCAAAGCCAAGGCAAAATTATATTTTCACTAAGACTGATTAAAGAGCTTCAATTTTTTCAATGAATGGAGCTAGTTTTGGATCTTTTTTCGCCTCATCAATCATAGGTTTAACAGCTGCACGGAAAGGGGCTTTATCAACTTCAACAAACGTGACACCTTCTTTCATTCCTTTCTCTTTGTTCATGTCATCTGTTGCATCCCAGATTTTGATCTGCTCTTCAAGAGACTCAGCAGCAGCTTCTTTTAAGATCTTTTGCTCTTCTGCCGTTAATGAACCCCATTTGTATTCTGAAATGATGATCACGTCAGGTGTCATCATGTGCTGGTCCATAGAGTAAAATTTGGCAACTTCACTGTGTTTCATTTCAACTAAGCTAGAAATATTATTCTCAGCACCATCAATTACACCTTGTTGCAGAGCCGTGTATACCTCATTGAAAGGTACAGGTGTTGCTTTACCACCAAGTAAGTTAACCATTTCCATCATGGTTGGAGAACCAGGAACTCGAACTTTCATGCCAGCTAGATCTGCTGGTGAGTTGATGGCTTTCTTAGCGTAGAAGCTACGTGTGCCTGAATCATAGAATGTAAGACCGATGAAACCTTTACCTTCGCTTGAAAGCAGCATCTCTTGTGCAGCTTCACTTCGCATGAAGGTTCTCATATGTGGAACGTCACGGAATAAGAAAGGCAGTGCATTAACCTTAAACGTTGGTTCAAAAGATTCGGCTAACCCACCATTGATTTTGGCCATATCAATCGCGCCAGTAACAACTTGCTCCGCTTGGTCACGTTCAGAGCCTAATTGACCGTTTGGAAAGATCTTAATCGTAAGTTCACCATTCGATTTTTCTTTAACTTTATCAGCCATGATCACCATGCCTTGGTGAGCTGCGCTTTCTAATGACATTGCATGCCCTAACGTCAAAGTTTTTGCTTGAGCGCCAAATGCCATAAGAATTGAAGCCGCTGCAATCGTCAGTAGGTGTTTTTTCATGTTCTTCTCCAGAATCCATTTTGTAAGAGGTACAGTTTTTATATGCAACGCTATAGCTAAGTTTGAAATCTAACGTTCAATTGCACATCGCTCATAGCAGTAACGTTTCATTACAATATTCTTACCCTATGAATCTTGTATTACAATACTATATGTATATTTTGTGAACTAAGGTTTATCTATTGGCCTGAGAACCTAATTGATTGTGATACCAATCATATTTGGGACTAATTAGACCATTAATCAGTTCTACTTTGGATTTTTTTGTAATTTCGATTACTTTCAACTGCTTTAAGAACAATCTCTTAGTAAAAGAGTATCGATCTATTTATGTTATTTTAAGACATTAAATTCAGTTATGGAGCACGACAAAGAAGGTCTCCTCGCTCGAAAACGCGAGTCGTGAACAGTGCTTTGTGAGGTGATGAAGGCAAGGTTTTCGGTTGGATTTAGGTAACAAGAATAGATAAAGGCAATAGAGAGAAGCTTGAGAGGATGAATTGTTTGTAACAAAAATCCGAGAGCCTTACAGCCCTCGGATTTTTGTTTTTGGTGTTCTAATTTTTAGGCGTTAAACGAATTACAAATCAGCGCCATAGATATCAAACGTGAAGTACTTAGCGGCGATCTTGTCGTAAGTACCGTTTGCTCTGATCTCTTCAATCGCAGCATTGAATTGTTTCGCCAATTTTGAATCCTGCTTTCTTAATGCTAACGCCGTACCCTCACCGATGTAGGCTTTGTCGGTAACGGCTTTGCCTTTGAACTCAAAACCCTCGCCTTCTTTCTTATCTAAGAAAGCCAATGACAGTTGATCTGAGTTGCCGAAGGTTAGATCTAAGCGACCGTTTTGCAGATCCAGATACACTTCATCTTGCCCTGTGTAACGCTTAATGTTGGCAACACTACCAAACTTGTCGGTTACGTAGCGATCGTGAATCGTACCTTGCTGAACACCGATGGTTTTACCCGCTAAGCCTGCCTCATCAACGCTGAATTCTGCGCTTTTAGCAGCAACAAATACGGCTGGTGTTTGGTAGTACTTGTCAGTAAATAAGATTTTACGCTTACGCTCTTCGGTAATGCGCATCGAAGCCATGATCACATCCGACTTTCTTGCCAACAAACTTGGAATTAGCGAATCCCAGCTTTGTGAAACCCAAGTACAATCGAGTTTAGCTTGCTCACACAAAGCATCAGCTATCTCAATATCAAACCCGACAGGCACACCGTCGCTGTTTTTATAGTTGAATGGCGGATACGTAAAGTCCGACGCTAAACGGATTTCTTTCGCCTGTACCGTTGTACCAAGTAAAGCGGCCGCACAAGCGAGTCCTAGTATTATCTTTTTCATCATTGCCATCCTAGATATGATCTTTATCGAGTTGAGATTTAATTTCTTTATGTTGAGCTTGTTGAATTTGTTTGCCTTGTTGACTCTGTTCTAATTCGGTTTGGTAACGTGTTAGTGACGTTATCACTTCTAGCATGCTCTCTTGGCTACCAATACTGATTCGAACACAGTTACGCAAAGCCGGTTCATGGTTTTGGTTCCTTGTCACAATGCCGTCCTTCGCCAAGACACTGAACACTTGGTGCCCTGCTTTTTGACGCAGCAAAATGAAGTTTGTCGATGAAGGGTAAACAGACTCGATGAAATCAAACCGCGTTAGCTCACAAGCAAACCAGTTACGTAGTTCAACCAGCTTTTGCGTCGCGTCTTGCATCACTGAGACTCGTTCATCGGACAAAGCGTCTAGCACGATTTGAGATGAGCAATCTGGCATCGGATACGGTGGAATCAGCTTCGCGACATACTGCATCACATTTTGACTCGCTAAGATAAAACCACAACGAACCGCAGCCAGTCCAAATGCCTTAGACAAGGTGCGAATCACAACCAAATGTGGATAGCGTTCAATAAGACTAACGGCTGACGTTTGTGGTTCAAATTCGATATACGCTTCATCGACGACCACTAGCGACTTCCCAATCGTACCTTCCAATACCTGAATCAAATCCGATTTAGGAATCACATTGCCCGTTGGATTGTTTGGTGAGCAAAGAAACACGATATTCGCCAGTTCTGCCTTATTCACAATATCAGCGACGTTCAGGCTAAAGTCTTCCTGCAATGGAGAGTCCAAGGTATTAATCGCCAATGCATCAGCGCAAAACTCATACATCGCATACGTTGGAGAGCAGATAAGTATGTTGTCGCACGCCGGTTTACAGAATGTTCTGATCAGCAAATCAATCGCTTCATCTGCACCACGAACAGCCACAGTCGCGGCATCGGTACTACAGTAATCTTGATAAGCCTTAGCAATATCTTGTGGTAAGAAGTCTGGGTATCGGTTGTGACTTGCTTCTCCTTGAAACAGCGAGCTTTCCAATTCATTGGCGTTTAGCCAGACACGTCCATCACCACCAATTCTTCTTGCCGATTGATAAGGTATTAATTTTTTTACAGCCTGAGGCACTAAGCTATCAATAAAAGATGTCAAGAAGCTATCCCTTTCACAAAATCACAATGTCTTCATCATTGCCTTCATATTCAAAAAATGTGACTTATACAAATATTGAATCACAAATGATGATTAAGTATTTACATTCAAACAGAACACTATTGATAAATGAATCGAAATAATCACATAATAGCCATGATAAAAAGTCATAGGTAAAGATATGAATCGCACACTTCCTTCAACCAAAACCTTGCTCGCGTTTTTGTCTACGGCAAGGCACCTCAACTTTACACGCGCGGCACATGAGCTCAATGTTACGCAAGGTGCAGTGAGTCGTCAGGTATTGTCGTTTGAAGAAAATCTTGGGTGCGACCTTTTCTATCGTCATGCTCGGGGGTTGTCATTAACACCCAAAGGAGAAGAACTGGTTCCGCTCATCCAAGATACAATTCAGCGACTGCAATCCGCACTGAACCAAGTGGCGAGTTCCCCTTCCAAAATTAAGCTAAACGCACCGAGTTGCATTACCTCTTGGTTGCTACCAAAACTGATGTCTTTTCAAGAAGCCTACCCTGAGATTGATGTTGAGCTCACTTCTACCATCAAGCATGTTTTTGAGCCAAGTTTTGACCCGTTCGATGCCGTGATTACCTATGGCAAGAAGCCGAGCCAACAATCGATCGTCAGCCAGTTATTGTTCAACGAGCAACTCGCACCCGTCTGCCAAGCGCAAAGCATCAAACCCAATCACCTTACCAGTGGTTCCTCTTCTCTAATCAAACCGCACCAACTCGCTCACTACACGTGGTTACACGCCAACAATGAACAAAGTGATTGGCGACTTTGGTTGGAGCACATAGGAAGTCATGACCTTTCGAGCAAGAATAACCAACAGTTCGCAACACTCGATCAAGCGATGAATGCAGCTATTCAAGGATTTGGAATTGCGATAGGCGACATCACGCTTGCCAAGCAAGATATTGATTTAGGCAGATTAGTCAAAGTGAGTGAAGACAGTGTCTTTTCAGGAAATGGTTACTTCTTAATTCAGCCCAAGAATCGCCAAAATGTATCCCTAACTACATTGGTCGAGTGGCTTGTCGGTTAACAACGGGGAAATTGCCAAGCTCAAAGACCATAAGGCTTCAGTAAAGCGTCATAATGAGAATGACAACGTTCTCAAAATAAAACTATTTTCCGTCAGCGACGTATTGTTTGGTTGAGAACAGAATTAGCTTTCATTTAACTGATTGAAAAAAGAATCAATTCAATTTGATAACAGAAATATTCTGTGTCTGTGACCCAAATGGCATTCGAATTGCTTTGTCATAGATAACCCAAACAATTTACAGCAGGTTGTCTTTTCTTCGCACCCTGTCACGGAGGATAGGCTATGACCTTACAAAGACATACATATTACGGCTTAATTCACCATGGGGTTAAAACCTTATTAATGGATAGAATCGGCCACTTCACAGAGCGTGAATATCACGAGTATCTCGACTTAACGACCGGTAAATCGACATGTTTTGCCATGAGTGAGCAAGAGCTCGAAAACACCTTAGACAGCTTAAAGAGCGAAGGTTACCTTGAAGATATCAAAAAGCTGATACCTCGCTATCAAACCTCGTCAATGCGATAACCTGCTTCAACTCTTTAAACACGATGAGTGGTTAGATTGAATTAATTGGCACCCAATTGTCTCGAGCTATTTAGCATCGAGACAGTTTTCGTTAGACTGTCAGCAACTCAACTAACTGGATAGTCAGTGTCTCATGAAACAAATTCTTGATTTCATTCCTCTCATTATTTTCTTTGCGCTTTATAAGATGTACGACATCTATACCGCGACCGGCGCTTTGATCGTTGCCTCTGCAGTTCAAATTATTTTGACTTATTTCATCTACAAGAAAGTCGAAAAAATGCAGGTCATCACCTTTCTAATGGTTGCCGTATTTGGTGGCATGACCATCTTCTTGCACGACGACAACTTCATTAAATGGAAAGTCACCATCGTTTACGCACTGTTTGCGATTGGCCTGACGGTCAGTCACATCATGGGCAAATCAGCGATTAAAGGTATGTTAGGCAAAGAGATCACACTGCCTGATTCGGTATGGGGCAAGATCAACTGGGCATGGACGCTGTTCTTTACCCTATGTGCCGTTCTCAACGTTTACGTTGCTTTCAGCCTACCGTTGGATGTTTGGGTCAACTTCAAAGTGTTTGGTCTACTCATCGCGACCTTGCTCTTCACCTTGCTCACTGGTGTTTATATCTATAAGCATCTACCAAAAGACCAGCAGAAAGAGTTAACGGATAAAAATACCGACGAGAAGTAACCCTAAGGGATGAGTCCTCATCCCCTTTTTGATACAATTATTATCAATATGCTATTTAACAGTGGCCAATGATACTCGTGATCATTGGCCACTGATTGTTTGTGTTCGGTGAATACGTTAAAAATACGACCACCGCGAGCGCGGCAAACACATCTATTTAAATTTAAAACAATCAATACCATTAAGAGTACAACAATGACTATTCAATCAACTTTGAACCCGATTGGTTCTTTACTTCTTCGCACATTGGCGATGCCTTCTGATACCAATGCAGCAGGCCAGATTTTCGGTGGTTGGATAATGTCTCAGCTTGACCTTGCTGGCGGCATACTGGCGAAGGAGATCTCTAACGGCAAGATTGTCACTGTTTCAGTATCGAGTATTGAGTTCAAACAGCCGGTTTCAGTGGGTGATGTTGTGTGTGTTTATGGTGACTGCACCAAGATTGGCCGTAGCTCGATGAATATCGACCTAGAAGTGTGGGTTAAGCCTGTACTTGATCACGGCATCGGCGACCGATATAAGGTTTGTGGAGCAACGTTCAACTACGTTGCTGTCGATGAGGGTGGTAAGCCTCGCCCGATCAATAAATAGTACTTTTCACCAAGCTGCTAATGTAGACGGTCTTTAGTTTCAACGAATGAAATCGCTAAAGACCATACTTCTCTCTCGCACCATTTCACAATTTCTTATCATTAGCTCTTCCAATACCAATTAGTTCGCGTAAATTAGCAAGATAGCGAATTTAAACGCCCCCAATTCAGTGAAGTAAAATAAGGATATACCAATATGTGGTACGTGATTTTTTCTCAAGACGTCGAAAATTCATTAGAAAAGCGCCTAAGTGTTCGCCCACAACATCTAGAACGCCTGCAAACACTTCACGATGAAGGCCGACTTTTGACTGCTGGCCCAATGCCTGCGATTGATTCAGACAACCCTGGTGAAGCCGGCTTCACTGGCTCTACTGTAATTGCTGAGTTTAATTCTTTAGAGGACGCACAGGTATGGGCAGACGCAGATCCGTACATTGATGCTGGCGTTTACCAAAATGTGATTGTAAAACCATTCAAGAAAGTATTTTAACGTGAAAAAATGGATTATTGGCTCACTGGCTTTAGCTCTGCTTGCAGGCTGTGCTTCAAGTGAGCAAGACGAACAAAGACAGCTAGAGATGATGGCGCAGCACCGTGCTGGCGTTTTATCTGCAGGCCTGCCGATTGAGTATGGCCCACTGTCGGTCATGCGTGTACTGGCAAAAAACACCGTTATCGAGATCATGATCATCTACAACCAAGACGCTAAAGGTGCTAAGCCTTTAAACCAAGTCGTAGATATGAGTGTTAACAGCTACTGCACCAACTCTGAAGTTAGAGCAAACCTTGACATGGGCTTGGCTTACAACATTAAGGTTCGCAACACTCGCGGACAACTGATGGTTGAAAAGCTAATCAGCAAAGAGACATGTCAGAGCATTAACTAGATTTGATTTCTAACGTTAAGCTAGTAACAAACAAGAAAGGCCTTGCAGATGCGAGGCCTTTCTTTTCTCAGACTTTTGTTTTTAGAACGATAACACCCTAGCTTTAATTATGCTGATGCTTCTGCCGACTCCCACTCTTTACGCAGCATTTTAGTCGCTGAAACTAAATTAGCCAGTGCCGCTTCTGTCTCTGCCCAGTTACGCGTCTTCAGGCCACAATCAGGGTTTGCCCACAAACGTTCTGCTGGGATTTTCTTTGCCGCTCTCTTAAGTAAATCAACAATCCACTCTTCTGAAGGAATGTTTGGTGAGTGGATGTCATAAACGCCAGGCCCAATCGCATTCGGGTAGTTGAACTCTTCAAACGCTTTCAGCAGTTCCATGTTCGAACGAGAAGTCTCTATGGTAATCACATCGGCGTCTAGCGCAGCGACTGAATCAATGATCTCGTTGAACTCGCTGTAACACATGTGGGTGTGAATCTGAGTTTCTGGTTTAGCACTCGCAGCTGAAATCTTAAAGGCATCGACCGCCCACTCTAGGTATTCTGCGTGGTCGCGCTTTTTCAATGGCAGACCTTCACGAATCGCTGGTTCATCGATTTGGATAATGTTGATGCCCGCGTCTTGCAAATCAGACACTTCATCTCGCAGCGCAAATGCCAATTGATTAGTGATCTCTTTGCGTGAAATGTCTTCACGTGGGAATGTCCAACATAAGATAGTGACTGGGCCTGTCAGCATCCCTTTCATCTGCTTCGAGGTCAGAGATTGGGCATAGGTCGACCATTCTACGGTCATCGGCTTCTCACGCTCTATATCCGCGACCACAATCGCCGGCTTCACGCAGCGTGAGCCATAGCTTTGTACCCAACCAAACTTAGTAGTTTGGAAGCCTGCTAGATTTTCAGCAAAGTACTCCACCATATCATTACGTTCAGCTTCACCATGAACCAGTACATCCAAATCAAGTGCTTCTTGTCGTTTCACCGCATCCGCAATATGACCTTTCAACGCGGTGTTGTATTCCGCTTCACTCAGTTTGCCAGTGCGGTAAGCACTACGCTGAACACGGATCTCTCCGGTTTGTGGAAATGAACCAATTGTTGTGGTTGGCAATAATGGTAAACCTAACACCTCAGACTGATGTGAAGCGCGTTCGGCATAAGGAGCACTTCGCTCGGTTAGGGTTTTGGTAATGGTGTTAATACGAGCTTGAACCTGCGGCTTATTCACATGAGTCGCGCTCTTGCGTGCAACAATCGGCTGGCTGTAGGTTTCACACGCCAAGATAGCATTGTGATTACCGTCTAGTGCAGCACCCAATATACTCACCTCGGTCACTTTCTGTTTCGCGAAAGCAAACCAACTCTTCACTTCATCGCTGAGTGAATCTTCTAACTCAAGGTCGACTGGACTATGCAAAAGTGAACATGAACTTGCTACCCAAAGTTTGTCTCCTAGCTTCTCTTTCACTGGTTGTAGTAACTCTAGTTGAGCGGCTAAATCAGCTCGCCAAACGTTTCGTCCATTAATCACCCCTGCTGAAAGTACCCAGTGTTCAGGTAACTTACCCACTACTTCATCAAGTTGCTGTGGTGCTGCTGCTAAGTCGATATGTAGGCCATTAACTGGTAGCTCTACTATCTTATCTAAGGTATCAGTCACCGAATCAAAATAAGTAGTGAGCAGCAGTTTTACATCACCTTGAATCACTTGATACGCCAACTTGAATGAATCTGCCCATTGACTCTCAAGCTCAAGCGAAAGAATTGGTTCATCGATTTGAACCCACTCAACCCCCAACTTAGCGAGTTTTGCCAAAATTGCTTGGTAAGCGGTAAGAAGGCGCGGAAGAAGAGATAAACGATCAAAACCCTCCTCCACTTCTTTACCAAGATATAAATAAGATAACGGGCCTAACAAAACTGGCTTCACCTTATGCCCGGATTTTATCGCTTCACTCACTTCGTCAAACAGTTGTGGCCAGCTCACTTCAAAGGAATCGTCTTTGCTGAACTCAGGCACAATGTAATGGTAGTTGGTGTTGAACCACTTAGTCATATCAGAAGCCGCAGAGCTATCTTTAGTGCCGTCACTAGACGTATGCGTACCACCGCAACAAGTCGACTGAACCTGAGATTGACCACGCCCCACACGGAACAAAGTATCTAAATCTGGGAAGGATTTTTCATCTTCAGAACCACCAGTATGGCGCTTTGGTACGTGGCCTAGAAGTAAAGTCGTTGTTAATACATGGTCGTACCATGCGAAGTCACCCGCAGTTGCAAAGCTAAGATTCGCGTCAGCTTGTACATTCCAGTTACGATTTCTTAGTTCGCTACCGAGTTGCTTTAAATCTGATTGGCTAATCTCACCGCGCCAGTATTTTTCTAAAGTGAATTTGAGTTCGCGTTTTTCGCCGATACGTGGGTAGCCTAAAATATGCGTTGTCGTAGTCATGAACCTGTTCCTTATTCAATAATTTTTAGTGTTCGATCAAACTGCCTAGCTTATGGTTTAAGTTCTTTATAAGGCGTCTGGATGGCTAAACTATCTCCCTAATCTGAACGATGAACAACGTCCAAATATTCATCTTGTTTATTAAAAATATTCATCTTGAATAATCTAAAGCTGAAAAAATTAAATCCATCTGGACATCTAGACGTTTACAAATGAAAGAAAACCCCGTAGGGTGATTATTAAGAAATATTGAATTGGCTTAAGGAATATGAGGAAAACTCATGATAGAGCTTAAACACCTTCGAACATTGACTACCTTAAGAGACAGCGGCTCGCTAACAGCGACGGCAACTTCTCTTCACTTGACTCAGTCGGCGCTTTCTCACCAACTGAAAGACCTTGAGGCGCGTATCGGTGGTCAGCTTTTCCTACGTAAAACTAGACCAGTTAAGTTCACCTCTGAAGGTGAGATTTTGCTTAGGCTTGCCGATGAGATACAGCCAAGAATAGCTAAAGCGGAGAACGAACTCGCGAGCCTGAAAGAGGATGTGAATGGTCGTTTGCACATGGCGATTGAATGTCACTCATGCTTCCAATGGTTAATGCCTGCTTTGAAGGAATATCAAGTGGCTTGGCCAAGCGTAACGCTAGATTTCTCGTCAGGCTTTGGGTTTGAGCCGCTACCCGCGCTAATGGCAGGCGAGCTAGATTTGGTGATCACCTCTGATATACAGCCTCGCTCTGAGGTTCACTACGAACCACTCTTTGATTTTGAGATGCGTTTGATCACCGCAATCAACTCACCTTTGGCAGAAAAAGCGAGCATTGAACCGCAAGATCTTAGCGATCTCACCATGCTCACCTACCCTGTTCAAAAACAGCGTTTAGATGTCGTGAAGCACTTTTTACAGCCTGCGGGTGTAGAACCTAAAAAGTGGAAACAAGCGGACAACACGTTAATGCTAGTTCAAATGGTATCAGCAGGTTTGGGAGTAGCGGCTCTACCAAACTGGGCGATCAGTGAATTCTCAAGACAAGGGCTGATTGCCAGCAAGCCATTAGGCAAAGGACTATCAAGAAGACTGTTCGCAGCGGTAAGAAACTCTGAGAAAGATAAACGTTACCTGCAAGCTTTCTTTAGCACGGCAAGACAGCAAAGTAAGAGTCACTTAGATGGCATAGAGGTCGTTTAAAGATGATTTATGGCTAAGTTAAGCTCGATCGATTCGTCAGAAACAAAAAAGTCACAGATAATCTGTGACTTTTTTTCTCTCAACACCCACAACACGCGATGCATGTCATTTTCGATAAAAGATGCGCTAATCTTTAGCTTATCTCGAGTAAGACTTAAACTGGTTAGTCAATGGATCGTATTGATAGCCAAGCATATCGAGCTTGCCCACAACACTTTCTGTATCCATTTCATACATGCTGATCAGCTCTTCAAAGCTATCGCATTCTAGGCGAAGTTTTTCATTAACGATTCCTAGCAAAATAATGCTATCGAAACCTTTGACGTTGCTTAAATCCATCTCGTACTCCTTACGAACACACTGACTAGAGTTAAGTTTAGAACGCTTACCAACGTCACGCTAAAAAACAGATCACACTTCTTAACAAGAATACGTAATTAATGAAAGTGCGTGATTAAAGCGCCCAAACTGGCGTTAAACCCACAACGGCCACCAATAACATCAACAACGAAATACTCAGTTGAAGCTTTTCAGGCGTTCTTGCGAACAGTAAATGCCAACACCACACCACGATTGAGGAGATCAACAAAGCAAAACTAAATAGCAAAGTGGAAATCACAGGTTCTAATTGAGCTTCAGACAAAGAGTAAACACTCACGACGGTCGCCAGTACTACCAACATACCGGTTAGCACGCCCACAACAGGAAGCACTCGATGAAATGCCTGCAACCGTGTCCTTGCAATCGTCAGTAGTAGATGGCCAAACGCTGCTCCTAACAGTACCACTAGCAGCAAAGTAGTAATGATACCAACAGCGGTTGCTTGCTCAGTCGCTTGTATAGCAACATATGACAACGCTAAACCACAGGCCAAGTACATCACCCAGATAGGACCAGAATCGCGAGTCTTCTTGGTTTGAACTTGAGAATAGAAATAAAAGATCGCGAACACGACCAGAAAGGCTTCAATTTTTACTGAAGCGACGGCAAGCCACAGCACGCCAATCGCAGGTAACATCTTGTGGATCCGACCACGCTGCCCCGGACAAATATCCCCTTTCACCAAGATGAGGGTTAAGATCAGTTGGGTTCCTAAAAGCATCGGAGCAAATTGTACTAATAACGTTTCGACCATTGTGGATCTACTTCTTCAGACTTATTTTCGCGAATAATATCAAAAACTGCTGCGAACACTAATCAAAATCACAAATTAGCGACGTTATTCAAGGCTTCAACTATGCTGTTGTATGGCTCTTTTATCGCCATTTACCGTAAAAAGACGAAAGACACCAGAACTAACAGGGGCATGTTCTACTGGCTAGTCTAGGCTCATGCCGCTATAATTCCCGCCTCAAAAATCAGAGGTTGAAATATGTACAGCGATATCACTCCTATTCACGAACACAAAAAATACTGGGCCGAGTGCTACGGAACTGCACCCTTTTTGCCTACCAGTAGAAAGGAGATGGATGCTCTTGGATGGGATAGCTGTGACATTATTATTGTAACTGGTGACGCTTATGTCGATCACCCGAGCTTTGGTATGGCTATCATCGGCCGTCTGCTTGAAGCTCAAGGTTTCCGCGTGGGCATTATTGCTCAACCAAAGTGGGACAATAAAGATGCCTTCATGAAGCTAGGTAAACCTAACCTATTCTTCGGCATCACAGCGGGTAACATGGACTCCATGATCAACCGCTACACCTCTGATCGCAAATTACGTCACGATGATGCTTATACTCCGAACAATGAAGGTGGCAAGCGTCCTGATCGTGCAACTCTGGTTTATTCTCAACGTTGTCGTGAAGCTTACAAAGGCACGCCAATCGTGCTTGGTGGTATTGAAGCGAGCTTACGTCGTGTAGCTCACTACGACTACTGGTCAGATAAAGTTCGCCGCTCTGTATTGTTTGATGCAAAAGCTGACATTCTTCTTTTTGGTAACGCTGAGCGTGCATTGGTTGAAGTAGCACACCGCATTGCCGATGGTGAAGACATGTCTACGCTGACCAATATCCGCGGTACTGCTATCAATCTTCCTGCGGCCCCTGAAGGCTTCAAGATCATTGACTCTTCTCGTATCGAAAAGCCGAACAAAGCGTATGTTCCGGTTAACCCGTACGAAGTTGAAACTCAGTGTGATACCAAGAAAGACGAAAAAGAAGAAGTAAAAGCGCAACCTATTACTATTCGCCCTTCTCGTCACGATGCAAAAACTACAGCGGTTCGTATCCCAGGTTACGAAAAGCTAAACAATGACCGTATTCTTTACGCTCACGCTAGTCGTATTCTGCACCTTGAGACAAACCCGTACTCAGGTCGTGCTCTGATTCAACGTCACGGAGATCGCGAACTTTGGGTTAACCAAGCGCCAATTCCATTGACCACAGAAGAGATGGACTACGTGTTTGGCCTTGCTTATAAGCGTGTTCCGCACCCTATGTACGGCAAAGCGAAAATCCCTGCATACGACATGATCAAAACCTCGGTTAACATCATGCGTGGTTGTTTTGGTGGTTGTTCTTTCTGTTCAATCACAGAGCACGAAGGTCGCATCATTCAGAACCGTTCGAAAGAATCTATCTTGGATGAAATCGAAGACATTAAAGATAAAGTACCGGGCTTCACAGGTACTATTTCTGACTTGGGCGGCCCAACGGCGAACATGTACCGTTTAGGTTGTTCAGATCCAAAAGCAGAAATTAACTGTCGTCGTCCATCATGCGTGTTCCCGAAAATCTGTGAAAAGCTAAACACAGATCATCAACACACCATCGACCTGTACCGCTCTGCGAGAAAAGTACCGGGCGTTAAGAAGATCATGATCGCTTCTGGTGTACGTTACGACTTAGCGATTGAATCTCCAGAATACGTTCGTGAGCTTGTGACTCACCACGTTGGTGGTTACTTGAAGATTGCTCCAGAGCATACTGAAAAAGGCCCACTGGATCTGATGATGAAACCAGGTATGGGCACGTACGATCGTTTCAAAGAGATGTTCGAGAAGTACAGCGCCGAAGCCGGCAAGAAACAGTACCTAATTCCTTACTTCATCTCAGCTCACCCGGGCACGGAAGATGAAGACATGCTTAACCTTGCGATGTGGCTGAAAAAGCACAACTACGAGTGTGACCAAGTACAAAACTTCTACCCATCGCCAATGTGTAATGCAACGTCGATGTACTACTCAGAGACTAACCCTCTGAAACGCGTGAAATATAAAAAGCGTGAAGATGTTCCTGTACCGAAAGGTGATCGTCAACGTCGTCTGCATAAAGCCCTGCTTCGTTACCACGATCCTGAAAACTGGAAAATCATCCGTGAAGCGCTGATCAGCATGGGTAAACAGCACCTAATTGGTGACAAAGCAAACTGCCTAGTACCCGCAGAAGACTTTGATACGCAAACACCGGCACAACGTCGTAAATCTGGTCGTCACGGCTCACAACGTTTTGCAACTAAGCACAGTAAAGCTCAACCGGGTCTTGGCGGCGAAAGCCCACGTAACCACTCTGGTAAGAAACCGGGTGGCAAGAAGCCGAATGGTAACGGCAACGGTAGCCAAGGTAATGCTAACCAAGGTGGCGGTAATGGCAATGCTCGTAAACCAGCGACTGGCTTCATTAAGAAAGGTCCTGGTGGTCAGCAATCACAAGGTAATGGCGGCGGAAATGGCAAACCAAACCGTAACAAAGCGGGCAATGGTCAAGGTGGCAAACCTGCAAGTAACGGCAAGAACCGCCAGCGCGCAGCACAACGCTAATATCGCGAACCGATTGACTTCGCTATCGTAAAAACACAAAGCGCAGCTATTTAGCTGCGCTTTTTTGTGTCTGTTACAAGATAGCCTAACGAGCAAACACCCAATACTGACTAAGCAAATAGTTACTGACCATGCCCACCAAGATGCCAACCGCCATTGCGATAAACACTGCCCCAGTAAATGCAGGCAGCAATTCAGTCATCAACTTAAAGCACAGCAAATTAGGTATCGCCGATATTGATGCAGAGAACATGAACTTTTGCCATTGAATCAGCTTTTCGGACCAATTCCCCTGCCCTTTGAATTCAAAGGTCAACACTCGATTTCCAAACCAGGTTGTCGTTGCTGCAACGATGAAAGAGCCAATTCGAGCACTCATTAACGGCAGCCCAATAACGTAATGCAGCAACGCAAACACGGCACAATCGACAACAAAGCCACCCGACCCCACCATAGCGAATTTAATCATCTTATGATGAGGTTGTAGTTTTTGGTTTAGCACGTCGAACTTGTGGCTAAACAGTCTCGATGACGAGTTAAAATTGAACATCGCCATCACTTCGAATATGGCTCAACGATAGATTTGGTTTGATGTTTTGGCTATGACAACTAAATAGAGCGCGCTTGATCTTCACCGTCGGCTCTAAAATACAGGTCAACGCATTGTCTTTAATCTTGGTTTCCACTTCCGCTCTTTTACCAATCAGATAGAACTTGTCGATACCATCTAACTGTTTAACATCAAGTAGCTTTTTCGCTTGTCCATGACTGTAAAATTGCCCAGAGAACGGTCGTTTACCGATGTAAAAGCTCGGCGCTTCATCCGTGATCTGCTCGAAGATAATACGGTCACTTTTCTCGTTCGCTTTGCCTAGGTTGAGGTAGACCATCGCAATCATTAACAGCACAGGTAGCACCAAAGCCACACTCGAGAACCACTTCTTATCTTTTTCTACCACAAGCGTTGCCACCAGCAAGCCAAGGGCTGGAATACCCGGTAGGACGTAAGCTGGAAGAATATTACCCGCCATAGTGAAAAGAATTAGAGGAGAGACCAACCAACACACAAGGAATGAAAACAACCCACTATGTTCAGCGTTAACTTCTGCGATTTTCTTACGACGGGCGAAAGTCAAAATAGGCAACACAATCGACCACGGCGCAGCCGCTTGAATCCAGAAAATCCAAATCATGCCTCTTGCTTGGTCATGGGCAGAACCGTATAAATCGCCCTCCCAACCACTCACAACAAAACGCTTAAAGTGCTCGCCAACAATAAAGTAATCAATAAAACCCGGTGTTGCCATTTCAGCCATGATGTACCACGGCAAAGCAATCGCTAGCATCACGCCTAAGCCTGACAACAGTGGAAAGCGTTGCCATAACACTTTAAAAGCGCCAAAAAATCCATGTTGCAATACTAACCAAGGGAAAACGGCGATACCCATAATCACAATCGCTACCGGCCCTTTTGCCAGCAAGCCTAGTGCTAAGCCAATGAAACCGACATAGCCCCAAGACCGATTAGTCTTCGCGCTCCCTTCTCCCTTCGAACCCTCTCCTCCTAACCAACATAGGTAGAAACCTAACATGGCTATGGTCATCGCTAACGTTAATGCCATGTCAGTCATAACAGCACCCGCCGCGATAGAGAAAATCCCACATGTCGCCAATACCACGGCCGCCACCAAGGCACTTTGTCCGGTGCGCTTAGCCATGTACGCAACCAACAAAATCGTCGCAAAACCTGCTAACCAGTGTGGCGCACGCACAGCAAACTCACTCAAACCAAACAGCTCAATGCCAATCGCGCTCATCCAGGTAAACATCGGAGGCTTACCCCAGAAAGGGATGCCGTAATCAAATTGAGGGGTTAACCAATTGCCGGTTTCTACCATCAAGCGAGCCATCTCACCGTAGCGCGCTTCCGTAGTGTCCATTAAAGGGTATGTCGCCAGAGATAAGAGCCTTAGAACCAATGCAAAAGCCAACAAATACCATAGGTGCGTTCGGTTCAGGCTCATGCTGACTCCTCTAATTTAAAATGCGTTTTTAATGCAGGGGTATCGACCACCGATTGGATCAGATACAAAGGACGGTTCTTGGTTTCGATGAAAATACGACCTATGTATTCCCCCATTAAACCAATACTCAGAAGTTGAATGCCGCCAAGGGCAAGTTGAACCACCATCATTGAGGGGTAGCCCGTAATAGGCTCACCAAACATCATGGTTTTGAGCACGATGAAGACGCCATACACGAAAGCAGTAAGCGCCACTAATCCACCAACGGCCGTCGCAATACGCAGTGGGCGGATAGAAAATGATGTGATGCCATCCATCGCCAATCCGATGAGTTTCAGGTAGTTCCACTTGGTCTCGCCACAGAAGCGAGCGTCGCGCTTAAACTGAATCGTTGCTTGTCTAAAACCTGGCCATGAAAAGATGCCTTTCATGTAACGGTTACGTTCAGGCAGTTGGTTGATATGGTCGACAACCTCTCGGCTTAACAGTCGGAAATCACCGACATTTTCTGGAACATCGATCTTCGCTGCCACGTTCATGACTTTGTAAAAGCTTGCTGCTGAAAACTTCTTAAACCACGTTTCACCATCACGTTGGCTACGCTGCATATTGACGACGTCATAACCTTCGCGCCATTTGGCAATCATTTGAGGAATCAGCTCGGGTGGGTCTTGTAGATCGGCATCGAGCAAGATCACAGCTTGTCCTCGGCAGTGTTCGAGGCCAGCACTCATCGCTGATTCTTTACCAAAGTTACGGCTTAAACCGATCACAGAAATTGAGCTATTGATTGAAGTGAATGAACTCACCAAATCCAAGCTGTTGTCTTTGCTGCCATCATCGACATAAACAATTTCACTGGTGATGGGTAAGCTATCCAGTACCTTGGTTAAGCGAGAATGAAACTCTTCTAACACCTCTTGTTCATCGTAAAACGGCACAATGATCGATAGTGAAACGGCGGGATTGATCCGTGATGTGGAGACTTTAGGTCGGCTAATATGAAGTTCAGACATAATACGTTCTTCTATTTTTTAATCTGAATCCAATCTACCCCCTCATAAGTGAAAGTTATGTTATTGACATATTTTTCACGCTCACTCAGGATAATGTTACCGTCTATTTCTGTATGAGAATCAAAATGAAACGAGTTCTATTAGTCGAAGATAACCGTGAAATCGCAGGTGTCTTGTTTGATTATTTTGAGTGTATTGGCATGGAACTCGATTATGCGGACAACGGCGAACTCGGCCTGCAACTCGCGTTGGAAAACTCATTTGATATCATCATATTGGATCTGATGTTGCCAAGAATGGACGGCCTCACGGTTTGTAATAAACTGCGAGACCAAGGCAACGCGACACCTATTTTGATGTTGACTGCGTTAGATAGCCGCGATGATATGTTAAAAGGGTTTGAGCATGGTGCCGATGACTATCTAACCAAACCTTTTGATTTGGATATTTTGGAAGCCAGAATGAAAGCGCTTGTTCGTCGTTACCGAGGAAAAGTGGCTTCTTCTAAATTGCAGTTTGATGAACTCACCATCGACCAAAAAACGCGTAAAGCGTACCGTCAAGATAAGTTACTCGCACTCAACCCAACCACTTACACCATCCTTGAGATGTTGTGCCAAAAAGCACCAGAAGTGGTTACTCGCGAAGATATTTCCTACAAACTCTGGGAAGAAGACGAACCCAACAATGACGTGTTGCGCAGTCACATCTATCAATTACGTAACCAACTCGACAAGCCGTTTGATACTCAGATGTTGATTACCGTCCCTAAAGTTGGATTCCGTCTGGAGTCATCGAATTGATTTTAAATGTTCTCACGAGCACCAAAACCCTAACCGGCCGCTTAGCGGTTTTCTTTGGGTTAATGGCCGTGATTGTATCGGCCTTTGTCTATTTAGTCTTTGTTGCCGCACTCTACATGTCAGAAGATCGCGTCGGTGAAAGACGCATCCTGATCGACCGTAACTATGCGGTTGGTTTATTCCAAGCAGGGGAAAGCGGTACGTTAAGAATTGATGACCTGACAATCGCCTACAATGATCTTTCATTGATACCTGCCGAATACCTCAAATACATTAAAGGCAAAGAAAGCTTTGTTGGCGAGGTAGGTGAAGAACCTAACTCTCGCATGGTGTATGTTGGTGAGTATTCTGATAAAGGTCAAACCCACCCAATCGTTCTGCTTTCCGAGATCGACCGCGTCGAGTTTGAGATTTACGAACTGGTTTATGCGACCACCTTTGTACTAACATTACTCTCTATTCTAATTTTTAGCTTTGGTGCTCTGCTCTATCGATTATCTAAACGACTGATTGAACCCTTCAATTCTATTTCCGAACAATTGGAATCCAATAAGCTCAACCTCAATGAAGAATTTAGTGTCAATGACGACGCCGCAGTTGAGTTTCGTCAGCTCACAGATCAACTCAATCAGTACCGAAGAGAAATCAATTCCTTACTCAAACGTGAACAAGCCTTTGCTCGCTACTCAAGTCATGAACTAAGAACACCGTTAACGGTCTCTCGTGGCGCAAATAAATTACTGCTAAGAAGCGAAACCACCGAGTTTCAATCTCGCCAGATTGAGCGCATTGATGAAGCCATTGTTCAGATGTCAGAGATGGTCGATGCCCTACTCGGCCTCGTGCGTTACGAAAGAAACAGTGACGATGCGCCACTGCGATTGTTTAGCCAACAAGAGTTAGAGACTATCGTCTCAAAAAACTCAGCACAGGCGGATGAGAAAGACGTCGACATCTCCATGTACGTTCAATCAGAACCCACAATTCAGGCCACCAGCGCGATAATGAATATGTTGGTCGGAAACTTGTTGAGAAATGCCATTGCAGCGACCAATAGTGGCACCGTAACGGTCACTCTGTCCCAAGAGAGTGTTGTGATTGAAGATCAAGGCGAAGGCCTACAAGAACAGTACAATCCGAATGGGCATGGGTTAGGTTTATTGATTGTCGAGGACTTATGTCAACGCTTCCAATGGGGCTTTGAATTGGTCAATCGCAGTTGTGGTGGATGTACCGCTAAAATCACCTTTCAAACCGATCTATCCTCATCAATCCCAGAGCAAATGAATTCGTAGTTCACGGCTCAATATCGAACGAAAACTTGATTTAGTTGGTTTACAGCGGTCCCTAGCTACTAGATACTCGCTAGTCCTATTTGAACTATAAATGCTGGCTCTTGAGTCAGTATTTTGTCTAAGTGCGATGAAACTAAATAATAGCCCTGTAACTCAACATCAATACAACGACCACACCTTTTTCTTAAAGCGTGACGATCAGCTTCATTCCCACTTTTGCGGCAACAAAGCCAGAAAGTTCATGAAGCTACTGGAAGACGAGCACCCAAGCACTACCACCCTAATAAGCTATGGTTCCGCTCAAGCCAACTCATTGTTCTCGCTCGCCGTACTTGCAAAAATCAAAGGTTGGACGCTTGAGTTCTACGTCGACCACCTGCCTCAATGGCTACAAGAACGCCCACTCGGCAACTACCGTGGCGCTATCGACCTTGGGGCTGAGGTTATTTCAGTCAAAGAAACAGGCTCTGAACTTCATCCACAGACGTATATTGAGCAAGTCAGACAGCCTGACTCACAATGCATTGTGTTACCAGAAGGTGGACGCTCTCAGCTTTCTGAATACGGCGTGAAACAACTAGCCATTGAAATACTCAGCTGGACGCGTTTCGAAAGCAAACACGATTTCGTGGTGGCACTGCCAGCAGGCACAGGCAGCACGGCTCTGTATCTACATAAGCATTTAAAACTACACAACATCCCGGTATTAACCTGTGCATGTGTTGGCGGCAGTGATTACCTAACGCAACAGTTCAACGAGCTTGGCGAAACCGATCACCCGCAGATATTACCGCTTAAAGCCAAACACCACTTTGGTAAGTTGTACCAGCAGGACTATCAAACTTGGTTGGCTCTACAAGAACAAACTGATATTGAATTCGACCTGCTCTACGACCCATTGATGTGGCAATGCCTAGAGCAATGGCAAGAAGAGAACCCAACAAAAACCGTCATCTATATCCACCAAGGCGGCATCTTAGGTAATGAGTCGATGTTGCCGCGCTATCAACGTAAGTACCCAGAACTTCGAAGTAGTCACACCGCTGATAACGCTACTTGGTAGTAATCCGTTCTTTTCTACTCTAATATCCCCCGCGTTTCTGCGGACCTGAGAATTTCTCAGCACATCATGAACAGCCATCGCACTCCCTTTCGATGGCTGTTTATCAGTAATCGCCACCTGCTATCCCTGCCATACATTTCAAGTTAGAGACATAAATCTGGCGAGAATCATCGCGTTATCTATACTTTCGATTGGAACGTCAATTGTCATCGAAAGGAATTACGCATGCTAAAACTCACTACACTCGGCCTGTTTTCAGTTTTACTGCCCTTCTCTGCGATATCAGGAGAAAACGTCACTTACCAAGTCGATGGGATGGATTACGAAGGTTATTGGAGTGAGGCCAGTGACCAAGCACCTTTAGTACTGCTAATACACGATTGGGATGGCTTAACCGATTACGAAAAGAAACGTTCTGAGATGCTCAACGAACTCGGTTACAACGTGTTCGCCATCGACCTATTTGGTAAAGGCATTCGCCCGACCGAAGTGAAAGATAAAAAGCAACACACAGGCGAACTGTATAAAGACAGAGAAAAAATGCGTACGTTGCTCAACGCTGGTGCCATGGAAGCGAAAAGACTTGGCGGCAACTTAGATAACAACGTAATGATGGGATACTGTTTCGGCGGAGCCGCTGTATTGGAAGCCGCTCGTGCGGGCATTCCTTCGAAGGCTTATGTCACCTTCCATGGCGGTTTATCAACACCAAAAGGTCAAGACTACTCGCAGACAAAGGCTCCGGTTGTCGTGTTCCACGGTACGGCTGATGCCATGATTTCAATGCAAGACTTTGGCAACCTTGCCGCTGAACTTGAAACAACCAAAGTTCCGCATGAAATGATCACCTACAGTGGGGCGCCGCATGCCTTTACCGTGTTCGGCTCTAATAATTACCAAAATGAAGCTGACCAAAAATCGTGGGAACGATTCACTCATGTGTTAGAAACCACCACCCGATAAGCCGCGACACTCAAACCAAATTAGCCCATGCTTAATAAACATGGGCTAATTCGTATGACCAAGGATTTGGATGAACTACATGTAACGATGGATGCTCAAGTCGTCTGCTTTTATATCGCAATCAGAGCCACTGACCACGCTTGCCAAGATCTTTCCTGAGCCACATGCCATTGTCCAACCTAATGTCCCATGTCCAGTATTTGTAAATAGGTTCTTGATAGGCGTCTTACCGATAATAGGCGTACCATCCGGCGTCATTGGTCTTAACCCAGTCCAGTATTCAGCCTTAGAAAAGTCACCCGCTTGTGGGAAAAGATCTTTAATCACCATATCAATCGTGGCTTTGCGTTTTTCAGGGATAAGGTAATTAAACCCCGCAAGTTCTGCCGTCCCTGCAATGCGAATACGATCATCAAATCGCGTCATCGCTACCTTGTAAGTTTCATCCATCACAGTCGAGGTTGGTGACTTATCTGCATTCACGATCGGCAGTGTTAGCGAATAGCCTTTCACTGGATAAACCGGGATCGACAAATCGACTTGCTTCAACAGTTCTCGAGAATAGCTTCCTGAAGCGACCACGTAAGCATCCGCTTTGAACTCGCCTTGAGTCGTTGTAATACTCTCAATGGTTTGATTCTGATGATTGAGCCTAACCACTTCGGTATTAAACACGAACTGAACGCCGAGTTGCTTGGCTTTTTCGGTCAAGGTTAAACAGAACTGATGACAATCACCGGTTTCATCGTGTGGTAAATACAGGCCGCCCACCAGCTTGTCTTTAACGTCTGCTAAACCAGACTCCACTGACAGACACTGTTCAACATCAAACAGCGAGTGTTCGATTCCACTCTCTGTTAATAGCTTCATATCCTGCTGAATAGCGTCCAATTGTTTTTCGCTTCTGAATACTTGCAAGGTGCCTTTCTGCCGGCCCTCATAAGCCAAATCTTCACTGATTCTTAGATGAGTCAGGCAATCTCGGCTGTAGTTAGCGACTCGTAACATCCGCGATTTATTCTGTGCGTACTTGGCTTCATTACAGTTGGCGAGCATCTTAGTCGCCCAAGACATTAACTCTGGAGAAAGAGAAGGCTTCACTTTAAGTGGCGCATGTTCTTGGGTAAGCCATTTCATCGCTTTCAAAGGGATGCCCGGTGCCGCCCATGGTGATGAATAACCGTAAGAAATTTGCCCGGCATTCGCAAAACTGGTTTCTTTGCCACTGCTATCTTGACGATCGATAACCGTCACCGAGTGGCCCTCTTTCGCCAGATACCAAGCACTGGTCAAGCCAATCACACCGCTGCCAATTACAATTACTTCCATTCTCTTCCCCTAATGCCCGACAAAGCCAAAACCAGCCGAACACAACTGTCAGTGTAAAACTCGTTTCGTTAATGGTTTGTAACTTATTCCGCACGTGTTGACTTAACAATAGAGAGAGCGTTGACAAAAACTCAATTCGACTTAAAAACGAATTCGGCAGTTTGAAAGTGTGATATTGGCGGTATTTGAAAGCTTAGGTAGGAGTCGCTAAGTAAATCAACTAAGCCTAGATATTGTAAGCGTCATGGCTTAAGAAAGTGGCGTTCTCGAGTAAGAAATCCAACAAGGTTTCGGCTTGTAGCGTAAGTGCACGGCCTTTCAAAGATTGAACCTTAACCGTCGCCTTCGATAGCATCTCCAACTCGGTCGCAACCACTTCAATCTGCCCTGACTTTATTTCATCGATCACAGTGAGCTTAGGCATAAAGGTGACGCCCAACCCTGCTGAAACGAAGTTAGTCAGTGCCGTGACTGAGTTAGTTTGAAGTTTTGGCTGCAAGGTAAGATGGGAAATTTGTTCAGCCTGCTTTACTAGCCTCCCCATACCGGTCGAGTTATCGATCAAGGCGAGAGAAGCGTCTTGAATATCTTGCATTACCACTGGTGCTTCTTTCATCGTAAGGAAGTGCCCCTTCGGAGCAATCAATTCGAGCGGATGGCTGCGTTCAACGTGGGAGTGCAGTTTAGGGTGCGGTGCAGACGCATAGGTTATCGCAAAGTCTATCTGTTGATCTTCCAACATCTTGACTGCATCCAATGCCCCAGCGATCTCAATAGAAAGATTGATATCAGGATAACGAGTCATGAAGGTTTGCATCGGTTTTGACACCAAGTTGGTAATAAATCCTTCACCGATAGCAATGCTGACATTGCCTCCTTTGAGGTTTTTAAGCTTAGTTAGTCGAGCAAGTACAGCGGCCTCTCCACGAACAATGGAACGGTAGTAATTCAGCAGTTCATTACCCGCTTCGGTTAACAGTGATTGGCGGTTGTTGCGCTCCCATACTTTCATTTCCGCTTGCGCTTCTAACTGTGTCAACATCCGACTCATCGCGGCAGGGTCAACGTTCATCATCTTAGATGCCTTACGTAACGACCCATATTTTGACAACGCATTTAAATACTCAAGAGCACGGATATTAAAGTGGTGCATTCAACTTCCTTGTGATTCGACTAACACTTGATCAAGCGTCTCACAATTTTACTACGAACATATATCCCAATTTATCAAGATTGTAATTGCACTTTCTAACTTGTGCACCGAGTCACTTCAAGACATCACATCAAAGGCTGATATACGTGTTTTAGCTTGCTGTCGATAAAACAAAGGCGACAACTTTCGTCATCACCTTTGAGTTGTTACTTCTTGTAGAGCAACAATCATTTTCACTGATGGACTTAGGCATCAAGTAAAAGGTTCGGTCGAATCAAGTCATAAACACAAGCAAGTTCACTGCTGAATTCAAACTGTTTGTTGATAATGCCGCCAGCCATATGAGGGTGCCCGCCGCCAAAACCAATCCCTTTTTCATTAAGGGCCCTTCTAACTATCTTCGCGACATTGTTTTTTGAACACTCTGAACGGAGAGAGATAAAGGTCTTCTCTCTATTTCTAGCAGTGAGAACAACAATATCGAGCTCATCAACACTCAGCAAGAAATCACCTAACACGCCAAGCATATTTTTAGGGCAACCTTCAGGAAGCACAGCAAATGCTGCGTTTTTTTCACGACGTAAGCTATCGAGCATGGAATAGAAAAGTTTTAATTCATGGAACTCTACTTGATTACGACAAATTTTGTTAACCATATCATTATTGGCCTTCGCTTGAAGATACAACAATGCTTTTAGATCTGCAGTCCCTACCCCTCGGGTAAAGTTTGCGGTATCAAAACTCAGACCAACCAATAGTGCTGTCGCAATATTTTGGGGCATCTGCAGAGAAAAATAACGATAATACTCAACCATTATGGTTGCTGTTGAACCATAGTTTGAACGTATATCGGAATACCATACAAAATCAGGTGCTTTCACTTGATGGTGGTCGATCACTCCGACCTCAAGCCCCGGAAAATCGATGACATTTTTCTCACCAATACAGCCATCAACAACAATAACCTTGTCATCCGGTTGTAGTTTCAAATCTTTTGGCTGATAGATTGGAATATCTAACCAATCTATTAAGTTCCTGAGTGACACTCGATCTATATAACCATGAAACGTAATATATGGGCGCAACCCTTTGCTTTTTAATAAGTATGCTAAAGCGTATGCGGAAGAAATCGCATCATGGTCAGGGAAGTCATGAGCTTGAATAATGATTCTGTCATCACCCTTAAGCCGTTCTAGAAAGCTTTCGAACTTTAAATTTGCCATAATCCCACTGCTAATAAAGTTCTAGCTTGATCATAAGCTAGAACTGATGTGTTAATGGTTAACTCTTATGAATTAAACGATATTCGGTGTTAGACAAAATAGCTTCTTCTAAAGCCCCCACACCTAACGTACTGTAACCATAGAAATTAGGTTTCGCATTCAAACGTAAAGACTGTACGCTTTCTACAACGTTCTCGTCCATTGTTAAAGCGTCTACCACTTCCGAAAGCAACTTCCTGTTCTCTTGTGACATCGGCGAAATAAACTCACTCGCACCACTGATTGATGAGTACAAGTAGCCAAATTCGCCACCATTATTCTCTTCAATGTAGTAGTTACCTGTTCTTGCAAACGATGTACGGATCTCATTGACACTTTCAATAGAACTAAACGTCTGTGCAAAAAACTCAGAACCACCTGCATGCTCGAATGTTTCTGGAGCAAAGTCTTCATTTGGGAAGACCAGATAAGCGACGATCGCATTATCTCGAGTAATCGCAGAAAGGATGAAGTTGTCGTCCTGGTAGTACTTAATCACATCATCCGTTGTAGCGCGCTTAATATAAACAGGCGCACCAAATGTTTGGTCTAAGGTTTCGGCAGATGAACGAATATAGATTTTGTCCAACTTTCTATGCGATGGAATGTCTGTCATTTGAGAAAGACCAAAATCGAACATCTTTTCTAGCGCGTCAAAGCTGTCATTAAAGCCGCCCAAAGCAATGGAAATAACCGACACTAAGCCGATAGTGCGTGCCATACCGCCCTTCTTCTGCTCTTCCAACAGAGACTCTTGAGTGTCTTGAAGTTCTTGTAACTCTTCCTGTATATCTTTTTGAATATCCTTGTTTTGCTCTTCAGACATTTTTAACCTTTGATCTCGTCGATTTTATCCATTAGCGCATCTGTACCATCTTCAGCCTTCTCTTGAACTCGCTCAAAAGCATCCGTGTCCATGGTGCTTTCAATTTCATCGCTGTAATTAAGACCAAGATAAATGCCGATACCGATAAATACTAAAGCGAAAATTTTAAACATTGCTACTCTCAATTCATTAACTGGTAATCCAAGTACATGCCAATGACATGTACTTGTTTGTTTTGCTTAACTAATTTATTACTTATACAAAGCGATACGACTGTTTACTTTCTTCAAGTAATTTTTGGTTTCGTCGTACGGCAGATTAACCACTAGCTGATCATAGACTTGTTGAGGCGTCAGCTGGTTGATAATCTTCGATGCTTTGCCAATACTGGTGGAGCGATCTTTATTGAACGCTCTAGCCACATTACCCGCACCAGTGTTATATGCGGCAATGACACAGTACAAACGGCTTTCGTCATTCTTTATCTTGCGAAGATACTTACTGTTTAGGATGTCTAAATAGGCCGTACCTGTTTCTACGTTGATAACTGGTTGATACAGATCCGCCACTTTCATTGGCGCGTCGATATTACGGACTTGTTTGTTAACGTCATGACCCGCACTGGTTGGTACCACTTGCATCAAACCAAACGCAGGCACGTGTGATTTCGCATCCGGACGGAACGCCGATTCCGAGTGCATGATTGCCATAATCAGTGCAGCATCAACTTCCCAGTTTTTACTCTCGTTTTCAGCCAACGCACTGTACTTGCTCGCGCGCGCTTTTAAGCTGTTCTCAGGAAGCTTAACTTTGTAACTGATCACTTTTTTCGGCTTAGCCGGGGCCGCCGCAACGTCAACGGCTGGCTTAGGCTTTACCACTTGTGGCTGTGGCGCTTTTTCGACGACTTTTTCCACAACTTTTGGCGGCTGCTTTTTTGTTGGCGCGGGCTCTAGCTTGGCAACCTCTTTTGATACTTCAACCTTTTCAGCTGGCTTTACGATCTCAACTTCTGGCTCTGGTCGTTTAACCTCAATACCATGTTTGGCACGCATTTCGTCATACAGCTTGGTTTGCGCCGCAATACGTTCCTGAGCTTTTGCCAGTAGTGCCATTTTCTTGTTATGAGCACGCTGGTAAATGAAAGAGTCTGGAATACCAGTATCAGATAAAATCAATCGCTCGGCTTGCACATCCAACTCATTCATCTGGCTTTGCGTCTGCTGGATAACGAAGTTTTTCTCTTCTTGCTCTTTCTCCAAAGAGTAAAGCACCGCGTGGTCTTCTGCTTTTAGCTCCGCTAGCTCAACGTTTTGACCAGCAACCTCAACCGGAATGTTTTTAACAAGCGCTTTAATCTCTTCAGGGCTGCTATCTTCATCCACCAATACAGATACTGTTGCAGTATTGGTTTCGTAATCGACTGAAGTTTTCACCTGATCGTCTTGAGAGTAATCCACCTGCTTGGTTTGAGATGAAACCTCACCCTCGCCCCATGTCTTGATTAGATCGGTTCTGCGCTCATCGAGGTTGTTAGTATATTCATCACGCCAAGCTTCGTACTCATCCAAATAAGCATTAACGTAAGCATGAAACTCTTTGACTTTGTCTTCTTGAGACTGGCTTGCTTTGGCAACAGCATTGTTTAGCTGCTGCTTTTGTTCTTCTGACACAGCAAATGCCTGAGAACTAATAGCTGCCGAAATAACTACAGCTAACACGGTCTTATTGATCATTTTGTACATAGTTCACTCCCAGAGTGTATAGAGACAAAAGGCCACTCAAATGGCGGCCTTTTTCACTAATACTAATCGCGGTTCCGTTCGCGGTTATTTTTTCAATGCATCGAACGCCGCCGCAAGGTCTGCTGCCGCTTTCTCATTGTTGAATTGATCCCACAAAGCAGAATCTTCACCACCAACTTCATCAATTACTTTGTTCATATTCGCATCGTATGCAGCTTGGTCCATACCGACTAGAACGTACAAGCCGCCCGTTGGGCTTGCTTGGCTTACGATAATGCGGCTGCTAGTAAGCGTTTTATTCACGACTGTCTTAGTGATGTTCTCGAATGTCTCTTGAACATCTTCAGTCACTAGCGTTATACCCTCTGCTGCCGATGTAGAAGTCACACCTTCAGTAGCCGCTTGGAATAGGTTGCTCACGTCAGTTTCAAACTCAGCTGCAAGGTTTACACGAGCATCATTGACTGCAACTTTTCGCATAACGCTCATACCAGCTGCACTCTTCTTGGAGTAGCCTTTTGCCGCTGCAGCGATATCGCTTGGTATCACATCACAAATCCAACCCGGCGCAGATACGGTAGGTGCATCTGGGAAAGTACATGGAGCGAAGTTTTGCGCTTCCTTAACCGTCGCGTTGTTGCTCTGACAGCCAGCTAGAACTGCTACTAGTGAAGTTGCAATAAGTAGTTTTTTCATTTTTTAATTACCTGACTATTTAAGCGTGCATTCTATATCTGCCCAGTGACAGCCTTCTGGCACCATTTTGCCTAAAGAGCCTTTTTGAACTTTAAGAGCTGTTTCTTCGTCAATCGACACCCAAGAATAATTTGGTGTCACTGCGTTGTGTTCATTGTTTACAACATGGCCGGTACCAATAGGGAATATTTCCGTATCGCCTTCCATTGACTTCATTGCTTTTGAAAACAATACCTCAGCCCCTGGTGTGACCTTTTTATTCTTACCCATATTTAACTTCACCATGCTGCCGTGTTGGCACTGACGAAGCTCGGATACATGAGCACTTGCTGCCAACATTTGCTTTAAGTCATAGGTATGTTCAACCGCTTCCATAGCCGCTTTGCTAGCTAGGCTTTGATATTGTCCAATTGTGATTGGACAATCAGAACTGCGCTCTTCTACTGTAATTTGCTCATCACCTTCCATTTCAAAGCGTTTAAGCAATGTCATACTTGGGACTGAAACCACTTTCGTGACTGCTTTAACATCAACCTCGAATCTACATTCAGCTGGGTAATATTTCACTTCACCATCATCCTTAGTTTTCTTACGAGCTTCTTTGTACTTGTAAGTAAGGTCTGATGCCGTTATTTCAGTAATGATTGCAATATCTGCTACCGACGCTCCTTTGGTGTTGTATCGGCCACTTTGCTCGGCGAACATTAGCTCTTTCTTAAGCTTATTAGCTAAAGTACGATCGACCAATTCTGCACCGGAGCTGGAAATCTGACTTTCAAGCTCATTTCGCATTGAAGAAATCAGCTTTGTTCGCGCTTCATCTTGAAAAGAAATATCTGGCGAAAGTACGATAACTTTAACGTCTTCTGTTGATGGGATAGTTACGTCAGCTTGCTCAATTTCGACGCGAGTATCAGGTGTGCAAACCTCTACAGGCGTACTCGAACAACCAGTCAAGATAGTAAGTACCGCACTAGCCATTAACGTTTTCTTTAACATATATTCTCTCCCGAATATGTTTATTTTATTTTTCTAGGACTAGAGGTTCGCTATTTAATTAAGCCCAGCGCAGTCCAAATCCCTTTCTCTTTTATTTGCTCATCAAAGTGGCGAGCAGCCCCTTCGTCGGCATATTTGTAGCTAGTTACAGAATTTCCTGTAGAGATAATTTCACTACGTGACACTGTTTTAGATTTCTTATTTATAATTTTGACATTAGAGACCAAGGTTGAAATATACGCGTCTCCGACTTTGTTTCTTCGACGCTCAGAATCCACTTTCAACACATGAGTTTGGTTTTTGTTCTTTGAAGTTGAGGTCGCGATATTGAACTCTGATAACTGGTTCCCTAGCAGTTCAATTGCTTTTCTTGACTCTCTATCTGAAGAGAGACGAATGTTAATTTGGCTGCTTAGTTTTTGGTGTGTAATAGTCAGCAGTTCGATTGCGCTGGTGTCAGCTTTATAACTAGGCTTCAGAGATGAAAGCATTGCGATACGCACAGAAGCATCGTGTTCAGTTTGATAAACACTGCGATTGTCTAACCACCAAAGTAATTTATCTTCGTGAGAAAGCGCATCAAGTTCGATTTGAGATTTACGGTTTAGATCTTTTATTTCGCGAATCAACTGTTGAGTCACGAGTGACTTTTTCACTCTTACTTCGACAAACGCACCAAGATCATTCTCTTCCATTTGTACATATTCGATACCATTTAAGGTCAAGGATTCAGTCTTAGTATTAACTTTGTTATCAACTAGACTATTTGAAAAACCCTTACCATTGGTTTCTCGAACGGTGTCTCTCATGTAAAAAGACGACTCGACTTGAGTCCATAACTTTTCGTTGATGTTGTTTACAGCAATTTTTTTAGCATGAGACAGAGTTAGCGCTTGAGAAACTGCATAAATGTACTCGTCACTGTCTACTTTAGGCTTTAGATACCATTCAGGTTTTGTAGATTGACAGCCAGAAAGAACAAGCAACGCGAATAGCGCTATGAAAAAGCGAACTATTTTTTTATTTGAAGACATTTGGAACCAACATCGAAAAAGTTTGTCGCAATCTTATATCCTCAAAATTAAACATTCAAACGACCAAATTTATAGTTTGATTAATTTTTGAGCCAAATATATTTATTTTCTATTGATCTCACACATCAAATTCATACAAAACCTCCGTTAATTAACAAAAAAGATAATACAAAGCCTTGATTTTTAGGCAATTGATGTAAATTATAAATTACACAATAACTCTTTATTTTCCATTGATAAAAACGTGAACAAAGTCTTAAAAAAACCGAATTTCGGTTCAAAAAATACACATAACTTTGATTAAAAAAGTGATATTCATTCAATAAAAGTGAGATACTGATCTCAATGACAAATTTGATATTAACAGCAGATTTTAGTCTCTACCCTAAATAAAGATACCAGACAGACACTCGAAAAAATGAAATTCCGTTAATCACAACAATGTTAATAAATCACTATCGCGCGGGATTTATAGAAATGAGCTGTCTATTTCTCATGCCAATACTGATAAAAATGAAATAAGGTCTAATTAAATGGATATCAGAAATATAGGCCATTAGCGGATAAATAAAGATGGGAAGTAGATCTTGTAGGAAGATAAATTATTTTTAGTTTCTATTTAAATCGAACCAAGAAACCAAATAAAACACCAACAGACAATGAATCCTTATTAAAAATAACCTTCATAGACAGAAAGTACAGATACCACCTTAAGGGTAGTTTCATTTTTATCTATGAAGGGTTTGAGCATGTCTTTCTGACTATTTTAGCGCGAGTAACTTGTCCGTAAACTCGGCAAAACCATATCCGCCAGGTTGAGTCATCACAACGACTGGATGGTGTTCAAGGCGTTGCCAATAGTGCTGAATGTTAGATACCCCAACGCTATTTGATAAGGCTTCAAACATATATTGGTCGTTCATCGAGTCACCGACATAGCAACTACGCTCAAGTATCTCTTGGTCAGATAACCCCTTCTCTTTAAGAAAAGCGGTCGATGTCGCTTTCTTAGAGTGCTCACCATACCAAGCATTGATGTGAATAGAGCTTGCTGTCGCATGTGCACCTAACGCGTGAATCTTAGAGACTATCTCTTCGATAATGGCATCGTCGACTTTAGGACGGTTTTGACCGATATCGATTGCCACCTCACACAGGCGGTAAGACTGATCCAGCGTTAAACTGAGCTCTGGGTAATCGCCCAAAATAGCCAATACTTGTTCTTTCAGCTTACTCTGATTGGCACTGACTTCTGGCAAAGGGATATCAGAGCGCAATGTCAGATAACCGTTTTTCTTTTCCATAATGAACGCGCCGTTCTCGCCGAGAACCGCATCAACAGGCCACAACTGAGCAATGTGATCACACCAACCTGCACAAGCGCCCGTTACCGCAACCACTTTTTTCCCTGAATCACGCAGTTTGCTTAACGCGATCAAGGTTTCAGGTGGCAATTGACCTTGCCACGTTAAGGTGTCATCCACATCGGTTAACACCCAATCTATCTTTTTCCAATTTTGGTTCAATTCATTCGATACCGAATTCATTTCTACACCTCTAAATAATCAATCACTAAACAGTGTTAAAGCAAATTCGGCAAAAACATCACCAAGCTTTCAGAGAAAGTCAGCAACATCAGAACCGTGAGTAGTGCTAGCAACAAAGGAGCCACTTCTTTCACGAAGTCGACCATACGAACTTTTAAAATCGAGCAAACCGTAAACATCATCGAGCCAAATGGCGGAGTCACACCACCAATCATGATATTCACTATCACGATGATGCCGAAGTGAACCGGGTTAACGCCTAGGTTAAGCACAGCAGGCAGCAGCAATGGCGTGAGTATGATCATTGCAGCGCCGCCTTCGATGAACATACCTACCACTAACAGCAGTACGTTAATCAACAACAGCAAGACTAACTTGTTGTCGGTAAGTTCAATCAAAGCAGACGCAACATTGTGTGGGATCTGTTCTAGCGTCATGTAGTAACCAAAGACCATGGCACCGATAATGATGAACATGACACTACTGGTGCCTTGCACTGTTTCACGCATGATCAGCGGGATATGGCGGAAGCCCAGTTGACGATAGACAAAGATGCCAATAATCGCGCAGAGTAATACAGCAATCGCACCCGCTTCAGTAGGCGTGAACAAGCCAAAACGCATGCCTAAAATAATGCCAAATGGGATCAGCAGTGCCGGTATCGCTTTCAGGAAATAATGAAAGCGCTCTTTAGCAGAAGCTGGCTCAGAACGCGACGGTTTGTAACGACGTTTGCGAGCGATGAACGCGATCGTCACCATCAGCGACAGCGCCATCAAAAATGCCGGAACGTAACCCGCAATAAACATTTGATGGACCGACACATTCGCTAATAAAGCAAAGATGATTAGGTTGATACCCGGTGGAATCACAGGGCTGATACTTGATGACGCAGCGGTCACAGCGGCCGTGAATGGTAAGTCGTAACCACGCTTGGTCATCTCAGGAGCAAGAATCTTAGACTGCATCGCCGCATCCGCATTTGCAGAACCAGAGATACCGCCCATCAGAGTACTCAATGCTACATTCACTTGAGCAAGGCCACCGGTTTTGTGACCAATCATAGAATCAGCAAAGGCGAGTAAGCTCTTACTGATCCCCGCATAGTTCATCACCGAACCCACCATGATAAAGAACGGAATAGCCAACAACGGAAAAGACTCAGCAGAGCTAATAAAGCGCTGCATCACCAAGCTCACCGGAATAGAGTCATTGATAAAAAGAAAGTAAACCATCGCCGATGCAATCAGAGAAAACGCGATGGGGATGTTCAAAAGAAATAGAACAAACAGAATAAGGATTGGAAGATAGCTTTCCATGAATCGTACCTACTTAGAAGAGCGCTTTAGAGAAGCGACATCGTTCGCAATAAATCGAACGGTGTGGATCGCCATCAATGAGAAACAAAGCAACAACACGCCATTGATAACAAAATATGATACGCCCATGACTGGCGTTACCTTGTTAGATAACATGAGATATTGATAACTCAGAACTGCCATTAAGAGGTTCAGAGCCAGTAGGAAAACGGAAACACATAGCCTAAATGGGATTTTTGCTTTTTCTGGCAACATGGCAACCACCACGTCCACACCCATGTGAAGCTTGTGTTTGTAACAGGAGCTAATCCCTAAGTAGACAGCCCAAATGAAGCAAATAACCGACAACTCTTCGCTCCACGGGACAACAAAGCCAAATCCATAACGCAGGACGACGTTAACGATAACAACCAAAACGGTGATCGATATAGCGATAGAAGCGAGGATTTCTTCAATATTTTTCAATAAAAACAAAAGACTTCTCCAGCGAAATACCGAAGACAACGTGGGTATTTCAGGAATAAAACGGCCTAAGAATAGTTAGGCCGTAATCATTAACTAATTAATTGACGTATGCAGGATTACTGTGCAGCTCGGATCGTTTCTAGCTCTTTTATGATCGTCGCGTGTATACCTTCACTCCAGCTTGGGAACTGGTTGTACACATCTGCCGTCAACTGGTTGAACTCTTCAGAATTCACTTCATTGAAGGTAACGCCTAGCTCTTCAAGTTTCTGAGTGTATTCAACATCCAATTTAACTAGCTCAGCAGTGTTAGATTCAGCGCCAGCCTCTAGCTCTTCGTTGATGATCTGTTGTTGCTCTGGCGTAAATTTGTCCCAAAGCGTTGGTGAAATGTAGATACCCACTGTGCCAAGGAAGTGCTTAGTCAAAGACATGTTCTTAGCCACTTCGTAGATCTTGGTTGAGTACATTGTCAGGATAGAACCTTCAAGACCGTCAACAACGCCTTGTTGAACACCTGCATAGGTCTCAGGGAATGGAAGAGAAGCTGGAGCTGCGCCCATTGCTGAAAGTGTGCTAATGAACAGCTGACTTTGTGGAACACGAATACGCATGCCTTTCATGTCATCAGAGTTAACGATCTCTTTATTGGTGATCATGTGGCGGAATCCAAACATGTAGTCTGCATTCAATACTTTGATGCCTTTCTCTTCCGCTTTAGTCTTAAGGCCAGCGACGAAATCAGTGTCCATCATCGCTAAGTATTCATTGTAGGTGTTGTACAGCATTGGACCTGCAAGTGCAGCAAAGTCAGGCACGTAATCACCTAGATAAGTCAAATCCTCTACGGCAATCCAGTTGGCACCGTTAACCACTTGTTCCAAGTTATCTTTGTAAACAGGCAATTGGCCACCAGGGAAAACTTTAATGTTTACCGAGCCATCGGTTCTTTCTCGAATTTTGTCGGTCGCTTTGATTAGCTCTTGTGTAAGCAGCTCATTTTGAGTGAACACAAGGCTCATGTTGATATTGATCGGCTCGTCTTTAGCTTCAGAACCAGCCTTGTCAGCTTCACCACAACCAACAAGCAGCGTTGCCGCCATAATTACTGTACCTAATAGCTTTTTCATTTTTTATCACCTTTATGTGGCTATCGTTTTCTAAATATAGAGGGGGTTATTAAGTTTTCGTAGAGTATGTGAGTGAATTATTACATTCATATGAACATTAATCTTACCGACTTGAACATTGTGAGTATAAGGTCTCACTATTGTATAAACTCTGTACAACACCTTTTAGCTAGCTCTCATTTAAAATAAGTAGATATAGCGGATAGATAATAAATCTGTAATAAAGTAGAGCTACTGTTTCCTGAATTTTCAAATGAACATCGAGATTGAATTATGATCACAGGCCACCGCGGTGCCGCGTCTTTAGCACCTGAAAATACGTTAGTGAGTATTGAACAAGCAGCGAAAGCTGGTGCTAAATGGATTGAAATTGATACCCAGTTGAGCGCTGATGGCATCCCTATGCTTTTTCATGACAAGACAGTCAATCGTTGTACTAACGGAACGGGCAATATCGCCGATTTAGACTTAACCACACTCAAGACCTTAGATGCTGGTAGTTGGTTTGGTAGCGAATTCGCGGGGACAACGATTCCTACTTTGAGTGAAGCGTTCGACAAATGCCTAGAACTTGATGTAACTCTGAACCTTGAGATCAAAATTTACGACGATAAGGCTATTCAGCCTCTAGTTGAAACAGTGATCGCACTGATTGAGCAAAAGCAGTTCTCTATTGAAAAACTGCTCATCTCAAGCTTCAAAAAAGAGGCGCTAAGTCTTTGCCAACAGATGATGCCAGAGGTTAAACGTGGTTTTATCTGCGAAGTGTGGAACGATTTCAGCCTAGAATCCCTTCAATCACTTGATCTTTACAGCATTCATATCGATCACCGCATTCTTGATGAGAAAATAGCAAAAGCGATCAAAGCTTCAGGCGCAGTTCTTAAAATATGGACTCTGAACGATCCACAATTGGCGGCTAAATATTTTAACCTTGGCGTCGATAACATCATCACTGACGTACCAAACCAATTTTAGTGGGCTTCTATGGAACTGAACCATCGCCAGAAAGAAATACTCGCAACGCTTAAAGCAAACCAAGATATTCAGATTGACCACTTAGCCGAGTTGTTTTCTGTCACTACTCAAACCATTCGCCGTGACGTAAACCACCTGTGTGAGCAAGGTCTAGCGCGTAGAGTGCACGGAGGCGTGAGCCTACCTACTACGCTCACGAACACGAGTTATCGATTCCGCGCTGGCGTTGAGTCAGAAACAAAAGACAGTATTGCGATGGCGGTTGCCGATGCGATACCTGAAGGCTCAACGGTTATGATGGGCATTGGTACCACCGTCACTCGAATTGCGCAGTATTTGTTGGCAAAGCCCGCGTTACGAGTGATCACCAATAACCTACAAGTGGCCCGTATCTTAGAAGCAAACGAGCAAATTGAAGTGTATTTGGCCGGTGGTTTGTTCAGACGAGAACACCAAGACATGGTGGGCAGTAGCGTGGTCCACTTCTTTTCCGATTTTGAAGCTGACATTGGCATCTGTGGGTGTGGCTCAGTAACAGACAGTAATTTCGCTATGGAACATGAGCAAGTTGAGGCTGACCTATCCAAATCAATCATAAAGAACAGCCGTGAAAGCTGGCTTGTCGCGGATGCCAGTAAATGGGGACGCTTTGCCGCTCTAAAGGTAGCGTCACTGAATGACTTTGACCGCATATACACCAATAGCAGCCAATTACCTTCGGAGCTAAACATACACTTAGTAGAAGAGAATGCTCATACTTGAATACAACAAAGCCTAGCATCACAGCTAGGCTTTTTTTGCTTAAGACAATTGCTCTTAATTAGCGCTACAGCCCAACAAAGAAACTGATCACTAGCGCATTAATCAAATCAACAAAGAAACCACATACTAATGGCACCACAATGAATGCTTGTGGGCTTGCGCCATATCGATGAGTTACTGCGGTCATGTTCACAATTGCTGTTGCGGTCGAGCCTAGAGTGATACCACCGAAGCCTGAACATATCACCACAGAATCGTAGTTTCTTCCCATCAAGTAATAAACGACAAACACAGTAAACAACAGGGAAAGCAAGATCTGGATACTCATGACAACAGAGATATAGCCAAACAGTCCATCGAGATCCCAGATACGCAACCCCATCAATGCCATGGTCAAGAACATGCCTAAACAAATATCAGAGATCATCGCTAAGCCTTTGCGGCCTTGAGCGATTTTCTCTTGTGTACGACGTTTCTTAAACAGTGCGCGACCAACGTTTCCGATTAGGATACCTGCGATCAAACAGCTAACGAATAACGGCAGTTTTAGGCCCATCGAGTCGATAACTTCACTCAAGCTGTAACCCAGCATTAGTGTTAAGTTAAGAATCAACCACGCCCACAGAACGCCGTAGTGGCTAAGCTCTGTTTTTGTTTCACTCTCTTGGAATGCACCAACCGTAACCTCTTCTTCATTAGAAGGGCTTACTTTGTGTTTATTGAGCAGGTAGTTCGCAATCGGACCACCAATCACACACGCTGCAATTAAACCAACCGTGTTTGAAGCGACACCAAGTTCGAGCGCGTTAGCAATACCAAACTCTTCCACAAACATTGGCGCCCAAGCTAACGTTGTGCCTACGCCGCCTATCAAGCTAACAGACCCAGATAGCAAGCCTGCTTTCGCATCCATTCCAAAGCCAGAAGCGACTGCCATTCCGACTACGTTTTGCAACACGATAAAAATGGCAGCAAGACACAGTAGGATGAACAACGGTCGCCCGCCTTTAATCAGTGTTTTAATATCCGCTTGGAGCCCGATGCCAGCAAAAAAGTAGAGAAGTAAAAAGTCTCTGACATCTAGGCTAAAAGTGATTTGGATTTCAAAAATATAGTAAAGCGCCGCTACGGTCGCTGCGCAGACAAAGCCACCAATCACAGGCTCTGGCAGTGAATACTTTCTTAATACTTCAGATCGCTCGATCAAACCTTTACCGATAAACAGTAATGAAATCGCGATCGTAAAAGAGAGCATTGGAGAAACTAGGGTTTCTGTCATGAGGCTATGGATTCCTAATAGTTAGATTATTCATAATATTGCGTACTATTAATAATCTAGGTTCACGCCAAAAAATCAAGCGATTATCTATGATAAAAACACCTAATATGGTTAATTCTGCGACGGTATTAATAGAGATTATAACTATAAAGCAATGATTAAAGGAACGGATATTAGGGAGGTATACAGATGAGGTGGGATATAGAGGCTCTAAAACGAGAAAACCCCAGCATTTCTGCTAGGGTTTTGAATAGTGGTGGAAGGATGGGGATTTGAACCCCAGATACGCTATAAACGTATACTCGCTTTCCAGGCGAGCGCCTTAAGCCACTCAGCCATCCTTCCACAAATTGTGTGTTGAGCATGTCACTCAACGAGGCGCTACTTTATTGATTCTGCTTGCTTTGGTCAAGGGGCATTCTCAAAAAAAGTGCCTTTTTCGGTTTGTTCGATTACAAATTAACTCATTAGATCAAAAACAAACCAAATTTCATTCTTTCGCTGCACTTACGCTTGTTGCTTTTCTTAAGCTTGTTGATAGTAGCCAGGAACTCGAAACCATTTACGACACATATCGAGGAAGTAGCCGTAAAGTACGCCCATACCGCACGAGATAACTGCATTACTGGTGACAGCCGTAACGATCTGGTCGCCTGAAGCACCCACTGCCAACAAAATACCCGCATACACTGGAGACTGGAATAACACGTATGCCATCAAATCAGACAAGTTTTTCATCAATGAGCTTTCTGAAAGTTTTGCACCATTGCGTAAGAACCAATCACGAAAAACGCCATAAGGCCAAGCGATAGCAATGTTTATAGGAATAGATAACGTTCGAGAAGCAAGAGATTGCTCAAACGTCATACCAGAAATAAACACTTCTACGATCATGCCAGAAATAAAACAGAAAACGACCATAGCAAATGTATCCGCAGCTGCGTTTCGAATACAAAATGGACCACGAGACTTCATTGACGACAAACCTAAAATATATCACTGCTTAATTAGTGATTTAGTAACATATAAACAAGGCACATTTGCACCTCACCAGATAATGTCGCTATTAAATCACAAGATTAGTAGTCATACACTCCAAATTAAAAATCAAGTTGTAAATTAACAACCAAAAACCACTTTAAAAGCAGTCACTTTCACCAAAAAATCCAACCAAGGTCAAATATTGGACAGTTCGTCATTTACTTACCGTAATTAAACAACATTTAAGCCATAGGTAGATTTACAGTAATGATATTAATGACATCTTGTGTAGGTGGTGATCCTAAAGCAACCTGCTCTAACGCTTTATCGACTTGTTCAGTAAGTTCCGCGTTGTTCATAGCTTCAACGTGGACACGTAGGCTCTCTAGTGCAAATTGAATCAGTTCTAGGTTGTTGTCTTCTAGCGCCACATACAACGTCACTAACAGCTCTTCAGTGTTATCTTTGTTGCGAAGATCAGGTTTAGGCAGTGACTCGCTTTTACTTTTCGAATCGTGTGGTTTTACGTCTTGGCTTTCGAGCTCATCCGCTTTTACTTCATGGTATTGATAAAGCTTATTTGAATAGCGGAACAAGGCATCATCCAGTTCACGCTCGTCAATCGGCTTAGCAATAATATAATCCACACCTGCCCCCAACATACGCTCACGAGTCTCTTTAAAGACATCAGCCGTACAACCAAACACCAATACCGATGACACATCGCCTATCAAAGCACGAATAGCAGTGGTTGATTCAACGCCATCCATCACAGGCATATGGTTATCCATGAGCACCAAATCAAAGCGCTCAGCAACCACGGCTTGTATCGCAAGTTCACCGTTTTCGACGCTCTTACTGGTAAAGCCTTTACTGCTCATGAAGGCTTCAATGATCACCGTGTTAGTTCGGTTGTCCTCGACGATCAGTACCTTTAAGCCAGAGTAGTCCAACTTCTTATGTGGCAAACTCTCGATTTCTCCTGGCTGACATGGCTGAATCTTCAAGCGAACATCAAAACTCGTGCCTATCCCTTCTTCACTGGTGACGGTAATACTGCCATCCATCAACTGGGCAATTTTCTTCACAATCGCGAGGCCAAGGCCAGTACCGCCAAAACACCTTGTGGTCGAAGACTCCGCTTGTTCAAACGGTTTAAAAATACGCTTCTGAGCTTCTTTAGAAATACCAATTCCGGTATCACGAACTCGAATGCTCAGATAGGTGTCACTCCCCTCTACAACTTCTTTCAGGTACACCTCAACAAAGCCTCTGGAGGTGAACTTCACCGCGTTGTTCAATAGATTAAACAAAATTTGGCGAAGGCGAGCTTTATCTGAGAAGTACCAACGACCCGAAGTCACCTCAGAGTACACTTTGAATTGAAGCCCTTTCTCGGAAGACAATGTGTAGTAAACACTGTTAATACTGCCGATGATCGAATCAAGCGGGAAACGCGTTTCATCAAGATCCAACCTGCCCTGCTCGATCTTCGAGAAGTCTAAGATCTCGTTGAGTAGAGTCATCATATGATCGCCGGACTCATACAAGCTCTTAAGATGCTTCTCTTGTTCAGAATTTAGAGGCGTTTTTAATAGGATTTGAGCGGTACCCAATACCCCATTCATCGGAGTGCGAATTTCATGTGACAAGGTCGCAAGGAAAGCGGTTTTTGCATTGGTGGATGCCTGAGCTTTAACCTTTTCCGCTTCGAGATAAATGGTCTTTTCGTTGAAGGTTTTAATCAAATGGCCGATTTCGTCATCACTCGGGTAATCCACATCAATGATTTCGCCGGCTTTCGAGCTATCAACCTGTGCTGCAATCCTTGTGATTGGACTAATCAAATAACGGTTCAATAAGTAATACCCCGCCATGACACAAAGTAGCAATAGCGGAACAATACCGCCTTCAATGCTCATCACCTGACGAAACACTTCGTCTTCTACTCGTGATTTGGAGTTCACCACATCCACTTGCCAGCCGAAATCACCAAATTGATTGCTACTGATGTAAATGCCTTCAACGAGATTAAAGTTATGCGAAACCAACACTTGGTTAAGCTTATCTCTGAGCGTAATGCCAAGGTTGTATTCTTCGGCGTGGTTCTTGATAAAACCAAGCAGCTCTTCGAGCGAGAGATCCACCGTGGCAACACCGGCAAAAGTACCGTCGTAATAATAAGGGGAAGACGCCGTAATCATTCGAACGTGTGTGTATGGGTCGATATACACATCGCTCCAAGAGATCGTTCCTTGTTTTTTGTTGACGACAGAGGTGTACCAATACTCTTCTTGATAAGGGGCATTTTTGGGGTTGTTGTAAGAATATATCTGATCGATTCTTCCATCGTCGGCTTTATTAAAAAAGTAACTGTTGAGAAGCTTTTTAGAATCGAGCGCATAAGGTTCAGGCCAAATACCGGCACTGACAATTGTATCGTCGCTCGCCGCCAACATGGACTTAAATAGCGGAATAACATCATCACCGTTACGATGCGCTTGAGCAAACCCAACGAGACTGTCTACAAAGCCTTGAGAGCTGCTGAGTGGCTCTGTAATAAATGCGGATAACAATTGCGTACGCAAGTCGAGATTTTGTTGTAATTTGGCGCGCACAGGGGATTCTACGACGTAATACGTCACACTACCGACAATGGCAATAAACATCGCAAGGTATAATCCAAGCGCTACCATGCTTTTTTTCTTTAAAGACGACCGTATCTGCATAATTCTTTTATTGTTTTCTTTTCTGTTAAACCTAGTGTTTATCATCCATGACATCAAGCCTTTTTAGATTGAAGCTTGATTGGCACAAGTTCATTGGTACTATAAGCGCAAATATGTTCCCTTTTACGGTACCTCACTTTGACTTTACAAGATATTCTTTCGCTTCCAGAGTTGGAAGGAAAGCTAATCACAGAACACAAAACAATGGGCTTTGTCACTGCAATGGCAGCGGCACCGAATGTGTTAACCCCGCATGAGTGGCTACCGTTCTTATGGGGTGGCGAAGAAGTCGCACCTTTTACGGATGGTGAACAGCTAGAAAGCTACATTGAAGTTATCATCGAGCTTTGGAATAAAACCCGCCCAGAACTGATTGAAGGGACTTGGGTTTGGCCTGAAGCTTGTCAATTAGACGACGAAGAAGTGGTGAACACTGCCGCTCGTGATTTTTGTGAAGGCTTGCTTCAAGGCTGGCAGATTGCTCGCGACGATTGGGAAACACTAATGCCTGAAGAGAGCGAAGATAACGCACTCGTTGGCGGTGTCCTGCTGTCACTGAGCATGCTTTACGATCCAGAAACGTCAATTGCTACGCTTGCAGAGCAAGGCATCGAAGGCCTAGAGCAGTTCGAAGAGATCTTTAACGCTGTTCCTGTGATGCTTTGCGGACTAACGCAGCGTGGCATTGCACTGGCTGAAACTCAATAACAGTTAGCTTTGTACAAGCCAAAAGGCCTCATAATGAGGCCTTTTTTAGTTTCCAGACGAAATAAAATAGTCGCTTTAGAAGCCTTTCCAATCGAAGTCATCAATTCGCTCATCAGCAATATAAAACAGCTTAGTGCCACTGCTGACCACTTGATCTAACTCTGGGTTGAGTTCAATACCGCTCCCCGTATCAATGGCGATCAGAGTTGCTTGATACTTCTCTTTAAACACTGAGAAAATAGGCGCGACGGTGACAGACTCAGCGTCTTCAGGGAAATACGTTGAATACTGTGTCATGCCTCTTGTTGAGCTCAATAATTCTTGGTGAAGCGCACTGGAACCTGGGTCTACCGCAGCCTTTGCTAGCATCTCAGCACCCACCGCTGGAATACATTCTGAGTTAGGGCAATGCTTGTGTAACAAATCGCTCAGCGCTTCATCTTTAAAGTAAACAAGAAGGTGCGCTTTAGGGTTTCGGTTGGCACAGTAAAGCGCCGCAGATAACGTAATGTCGTCTTCTGGGTTATCAATCAGGATGCAACTTGCAGACTCAATGCCCGTTTTCTCCATCTCTTTGCCATCGGTGTAGCTGTTTACTTTGACGAAATTGATTTCACCGGGTAACGGGTTCTCGATATCTGAACGCGTACATAGCACGATTGGTCGTTTACCCGTTTCTTCGTGTTGTAGCATGCGGATGAGATGAATGGTTCTTTGCTCATTCCACCCCAACATCAAAATGTGGTTGTCCACTCTAACTCTCCTTTTTCCTAGCAAGCCCGCTCGCCAATATTCAACACCTTCTGTCGCCACTTTACCGAGCAACGCGGCAAAAAGGCTCAACCCGCCTGGAATCACAAATAGAATAACGATCCACTGCCCCGCTACCGTGGTCGGTGATAAATCACCATAACCAACCGTAGAAGCCGTCACCACCAAGTAGTAAGCGAATACGGTAACCGAACTGGTTAAATCTGTTTCACCCGCCAAATACAGCATCGACCACGATAAAGCGATGTAGCCAAGAAAAGTGAACAGTAAGTTTTTGCCATTCAAAACAAAGATGTTTGCTTTGATCCAGCGTTTGAGTTGTAACCAGATTATCATTCGAGCCTCTAATCTTTTCCTCTTACTTACATGCTAGAAAAAATACGCGATATCAACAAGATGTATCATCAGAAAAAGATACATGACCACAAGATTGATATTGGCGGCCTATACGCAGATACAAAAAAACCAGCACTATTGGCTGGTTTTTTTATTGGTTAGATAAAAGAACGACTTACGCGTTACCTTTTACCTGCACATTTAACTGCTCTGCAAAATCTAGCATGCGGTTCAATGGAATAAGAGACTTCACGCGTAATTCGTCAGAAACGAAGATTTCGTGTTGCTCACCACCATTCTCAAGCGCGTTTTCAATCGCTTCAAGGCCGTTCATTGCCATCCAAGGACAGTGTGCGCAGCTACGACACGTTGCACCAGCACCCGCTGTCGGCGCTTCAATCAGCTCTTTTTCAGGAACCAATTGCTGCATCTTGAAGAAGATGCCTTTGTCTGTCGCAACAATCATCTGTGGATGAGGCAGCTCTTTTGCTTTCTTGATCAGTTGGCTTGTTGAGCCTACAGCATCAGCCAGTTCAACCACGCTTGCTGGTGATTCTGGGTGAACCAAGATAGCCGCTTCTGGGTATACCGATTTCATTTTCTTCAAAGCATCAGCTGAGAACTCATCATGAACGATACACTCACCTTGCCAAAGCAACATGTCAGCGCCAGTTTGATTTGCGATGTAAGAACCTAGGTGACGGTCTGGCCCCCAAATAATGGGTTTGCCTTCAGCGTCTAGGCTTTCAACGATTTCTAAAGCGATGCTCGACGTAACTACCCAGTCTGCACGAGCTTTAACAGCTGCAGAGGTGTTCGCGTATACAACCACAGTGTGGTCAGGGTGAGCATCACAAAATTCTGTAAATTTGTCAGCTGGGCAGCCAAGATCAAGCGAACATTCAGCTTCAAGTGTTGGCATTAAAATGCGTTTTTCAGGAGTAAGAATCTTTGCAGACTCACCCATGAAACGAACACCAGCGATGATCAAAGTGCTTGCTGAGTGACGGTTACCGAACTTAGCCATCTCTAATGAATCGCCAACGAAACCACCAGTTTCTTCTGCCAGAGCCTGAATTTCAGGATCGGTGTAGTAGTGTGCAATTAGAACTGCATCTTTTTCTTGAAGTAGTTTTTTGATGTTTGCGATGTGGGCCTGTTTCTGAGCGTCGCTCAATGGAACTGGCTTAGGCGGAAACGGGTAAACTGTATCGATTTTATCTAGTATATGACTCATTGCTCTTGCTCTACGCAACTTCTTCCGAGAATCCGAGTATTCTACACAGGACAGCGATTGGGATCAAAAAGGATTGGTTGCAAGCGGTGACTAGCTAATGCTTAAAACGCATAAACAAGGCGATGTGTTGTCATCACTAGCAAGAGAAGTAAACACTAAACGGAAGTGAACAGGTATAAAAAAGAGGCGCCTAAGCACCCCTATTTTGGTTATAAGTGGGTTTTGGCCACTTTAGCCGAAGCACTGTTTGGGTGCTCGGTTACGACTTGTTGGTAATATTTCTTAGCTTGCGTCGCGTTGTTGTTGCGCGCTGCTATGTCACCAAGCTTAACCAGTGCATCTGCTCGCTTGTTTGAGTCTTTGTACGACACAACAGCAGCGAAGCTCTTCACGGCTTCTTTATCTTGCTTCTTAGCGAAATAAAGCTGACCTAACCAGTAATGTGAGTTAGGTGTGAAGGTAGAATCTGGGAAGTCTTTTTGAAACTTTTGGAATGCAGCGATAGCACCCGTGTAGTCTCGTTGCTTTAGAATCATATCTACAGCATTTTGATAAGCAGTTTGCTCATCCACATCAGTACTGAACGTACCAGAAGCGTCTTTAGAGCCTTCGCTCGCCGCCACTGCTACCGTTGCTGTTCCTGCTGCTTTCACCTCGCCTCTTACGCGATCCAGTTCAATGAACAGTTCACGCTGACGCTCTAGCATTTGCTTCATATCGTAGCTGTTTCGTTCCAGATCACCACGAAGTTCACTGATCTCCAGTGCCATGTCGTCGATTTGCTGTTGCATTTGAAGCTGAACGAGATTGCGATTTTGAAGCAGGCGCTCTAAACGCTCAATATCTGATTCGTTAGATGCTGATCGAGAGGAAGATGATGAATTGGTTGCGGTGCTATTGAGATCGGATACTGGAGCTGGTGCAGCGAACGCGGTGTTCGCTGCACTTGCCAGTAACGAAAGCAAAATGACTCGCTTTGTGTTACTGAACATGAGGCAATTCCTCAATTATATAGTCTACTAAAATTAGTAAACTAGTACTGCGCGACGGTTTTTAGCGTACACATCTTCAGATTGACCTAGAAGAAGTGGCTTCTCTTCACCGTAGCTTACGATAGAGATTTGGTCAGCTTGAACACCTAGAGCTTGTAGGTATTTCGCTACAGCTTGTGCACGACGCTCGCCAAGTGCGATGTTGTACTCAGGAGTACCGCGCTCATCAGCGTGACCTTCGATAGTAACGTTCATGTCAACGTTCTTAACTAGGTATGCTGCGTGAGCTGCTAGCATTTCTTCGTAATCGCCAGCGATAGTAGAGTTATCGAATGCGAAGTAGATTGTTTGAGTTTCACGTAGCGCTTGCTCTTTAAGCTCTTGCTCAGACAGTTGACCGTTAGCGTCAATTGGCGTTACAACAGTTGTGTCTACATTGCCTTCTGAACCTGAAGTTGTTTGGTTGCTTTCAGTACCAGATGTTGCAGATGTTGCTTCATCAGTTGAGCTACATGCCGTTACTGCCATCACTGGTAGTGCAATCATCAAGCCTTTAAGAACTTTGTTAAGTTGCATCTTTTTTTCCTTACGTTATCAAACTTAGTTTCTACAGCGACTAAGAGTGCTATAGATAGTTAAATGCCACAATAGTTAACACTATCAATAGCTAAAAGAATATGTAATTTTCCCTAGAGGAACGGTGACCATGCAGGCGCTCTTACGCGTCCGTTAGTTGCCGGTAATCTAGCTTTAAAACGTCCATCGATAGAAACCATCGATAGTACATTTGTTTTGTTGTAAATAGAGCTATAGATAACCATACCTCCATTCGGTGCAATACTTGGAGACTCATCTAACAATGTTTTTGTTAGTACCTGAACCGCACCGGTTTCCAAATCTTGCTTAGCCAAGTTAAAACCTGAGTTGCTGCGATTCACCATGATCATGAATCGACCATCAGGAGTGATCTGGCCACCTAAGTTTTGGCTACCTTGCCAAGTAATACGAGAAGTCGAATTATTGGACAAATTTACATTATAAATCTGTGGTTTACCACCACGATCCGATGTGAAAATAAGAGACTTGCCATCTGGGTGCCAGAATGGTTCAGTATTATTCGAACGGCCGCGGGTAATTTGAGTCAGCTTACGGCTAGCAAGGTCAAGTGTGTACACCTGAAGGCTGCCCGTTTTCGACAATACCAATGCCAATGTTTTACCATCTGGCGAGAATCTTGGCGCACCATTGTGACGAGGGTATGACGTCACTTTCTCACGTTCACCCGTGTAAATATTCATGATGAATATTTCAGCTTGGCCATTCTGGAAGCTCACATAAGCTAGCTTTTTGCCGTCTGGTGACCATGCTGGAGACATGAGAGGCTGCTTAGAACGAAGTACTAAACGCTCGTTAAAGCCATCGTAGTCAGCAACACGAAGTTGATACGGGTACTTGTCTTTATCGTTCACTACCACGTAAGAGATACGAGTTAAGAACGCGCCTTTCTCACCAGTTAGCTCTTCATACACTAGGTCTGAGATACGGTGTGCGTACTCTCTCAAGCGATTACCAGGAACCGTAGCCTTCTTATTGAATAGAACGTGATCTTTAGAAAGCACTAATTGGCCTTCATCACTCAGCGCACGACTTTGTCCTTTGGTCAGTTGACCACGAACAATGTCGATCAATTGGTAATTCACCACATACTGCCCTTCGGCATTTTTAGTGATACTACCGGTAAGCAATGAGTCAACACCTAGGTTAGTCCAAGCATCAAAGTTAACCTCAGTTTCGCTGTAAGGCGTTTGAGGCATTTTGCTTGTCGCAACTGGGCTGAATTTACCACTGCGCTGTAAGTCAGAAGCGATAACCGCTGATACATCGTGTGGCAATGGCTCTGAGCCTTCCCAACGGAAAGGTACAATAGCTATAGGTCTTGCAGAGTTAATACCGTCTGTAATAACCAGCTCCAGCGCTGCATGTGCAAACTGGCTGCTTGTAGCTATTAAGAAAACAAAACTCAGTAATAGTTTCTTTAACACAAGTTCGTCCTTTTACTCTGGTGATACAGTTAAGTTAATGTCTTTCAGTGAGTTCACAATGTCTGGGTCTTTAGGCAACGGGTAAGATTGTACTTGTGCCACCGCACGCTTGGTTGCTGCACATAAACGGCTATCGCCATCTAAGATACTCAAACTACCCAATATCGCGTTAGAGCCCGTTGGAATCAGCTTAAGGTTCACTCGACATGAGCGTCCTCGATAGCTGTCTTCTAACAACAGGTTCTGTTGAATCAGTTGGGTATAGATAGCCCCGTAACGTTGCGCTTCATCAGTGATAAATTGTTGTCTTGCTGAAGAGTTTTGAGTCGCTTCCGTTTCAAGCCCAGCAAAGATATCGTTCAATGCGGCTTCTTGTTGTTTACGCTCTTTTTCTGCTTTTGCTGCAGCTTCTTTTGCCTTACGGGCTTTCTCTGCTGCGGCTGCCGCTTCTTTCTCTTTCGCTATGCGTTGCTTTTCCGCGAGTTCAGCGGCTTCTTTCTCTTTACGAGCTTTGTCTGCTGCCTCTTTCGCTGCTTTTTCTTTTGCCACGCGTTCTTGTTCAGCTTTTGCGATTGCCGCTTCTTTGGCTTTACGCTCGTTCTCGGCTTTCACTAACGCAGCTTCTTTTAGCTTACGGTCAGCTTCGGCTTTAGCGGCTTTCTTTTGCTCTTGCTGTAAACGCGCTTCTTCAGCTTTGCGTTGTTTCTCTTTCTCAACTCGACGCTTTTCAGCTTCACGAGTTGCTTTAGCTTCTTTCGCTTGCTGTTCTTTTAGCTTGCGAATATTTTCTTCTTCAGCTTTACGATTCTTTTCAAGTCGTTCGCTTTCACGTCTTAGTTTGTCAAGACGCTCTTGCTCTTTCTTGCTTGCCGCTTCTCTTTGTTGACGAATCTGTTGAGCTTGCTGGCGAACCAACTGAGGATCAATCACCACTGCTTGAACCATCTGCCCTGTAGGCTTTGGCTCTGACATCGTGAAATCCGCCCCCCAAATGAGCGCAACGAATAAAATGACGTGCAGTCCAAGAGAAATAAGAAGCGGTGATCTGAAATTATTGGATTTTTTATTATTCGCTTTCATGAATGCTACGGAGCTATTCCCTTATATCCGTTAAAAGGCCAACCTTTGGCACACCTGCACGGCTTAATTCATCAAGTAATAAAACCACTTCAGCGTATGGCGTTGCGGCATCACCGCCAACCGCCACTGGAGAATTCGGCTTCAAAGACAACTCAGCTTTTACTCGGACGATAATATCTTCCATGGATAAGCCACGTTGTACTTCTTCGTCATTCACGCTCAAACCAAGCTCACCGTCTTTGTTCACTTCAACGATAATAAAGCTCGCGTTGTCGTCACCCAATAGGTCTTGTGCAGACTTAGCCGTTGAAGCCTGAGGCAATTCAACGTCGACACCTTGAGTAACAAACGGCGAAGTCACCATAAAAATGATCAGCAAAACAAGCATAACGTCGATGTAAGGTACAACGTTAATCTCTGCTGTCATTTTGCGTTTTTTAGGTTGGTATCCAGCCATCTATTATTCCCTGCCAGCCATCGCTTGACGGTGAAGAATACTGTGAAACTCTTCAGAGAAAGTCGCGTAGTTGTGTTCTAGCTTGCCTACTCGGCTGCTGAAGCGGTTGTACGCCATTACCGCTGGAATCGCAGCGAATAGACCCATTGCTGTTGCGATCAGTGCTTCTGCAATACCAGGAGCAACCATTGCGAGCGTCGCTTGCTTCACTTCACCTAATGCGATGAATGAGTGCATGATGCCCCAAACCGTACCAAATAGGCCGATGTATGGGCTGATAGAGCCAACGGTCGCCAAGAAAGGTAAGTTAGTTTCTAGTTCATCAATCTCACGAGCAACGGCAACGCGCATCGCACGGCCAGTGCCTTCCATAATGAAGTCAGGTGATGTTGCATTCGATTTACGAAGGCGAGCGAACTCAGTAAAGCCTGCGTAGAAAATTTCTTCAGTACCAGAAAGCTCGTCTTTGCGTTTGTTGCTCTCTTGGTACAGTTTTGCAAGATCAACGCCTGACCAAAATTTGTCTTCAAACACTTCTGTTTGTTTAGAAGCTTGAGATAACACTTTACTTCTTTTTATGATCATCGCCCAAGAAACAACAGACATGCCCATAAGAGTCAGCATGACCATCTTAACTAGTAAACTAGCTTCTAAAATTAGGCCTAAGATTGAGATTTCAGCAGTCACTATTCGTTAGCTCCGTGAGAATAAATGTTGGCATTGCTTTGGGTTTCATTTTTTGATTATCGATACATGCTACCTTAACCATTGCTTTACACAATGCCTTGCCATCAGGATTTACGATCTCTTGACAGAAGACCAAGGTAGCTCGCTTCAACTCGTAAATATTTGTAATGACTTGTAAAGAATCATCAAGACGCGCGCCTTGAATAAAATCAATGTCCATATGTCGGACTACAAAACCGATGTTTTGTTCTAACAATACTTGCTGAGAAACGCCAATTGAGCGCAACATCTCAGTTCGAGCGCGTTCGAAAAACTTAAGATAGTTTGAATGGTATACAACGCCACCCGCATCGGTGTCTTCGTAATACACAGTCACTGGCCACGTAAATAGCTTAGATAATCCCTGCAATTTGCTACCACAATCCAAAACGATAAAGATCTCACTATAACCTAACTCCTTATCATTAATAGTATATCGCTGTGAATTTTTTGATTTGAGAGACGAAAAAAAAGGCCATCTGTATAAGATGACCTCTTTTTGGCTAAAAACCCAACAAGTATAAAGGCTCACGTTGTTATGAACCTAAATCCTTTGCCTTTTATAGAAGGCGCAGCGTCGTTAGGTAGAGCAAAATTGTGAGTGAAACATATGGGCTAAACAGTAGCTGCCACATCCAAGCTCTTGGCTTAAATCCGATACCGTAAACCATGCTTGAGCATACTGCCCAAATGAACATTGGCCCGATGATCGCGTTAAAGCCACCGATGCTTGTCGCATACGCTTCAGGATCCCACATCACTAAACCCACATGCATGAAACCCAATACTAGGGATAAGGCTCTAAGCAGAGTCTTATCCATTGGTTGATGCAGCTTAGCGATTTGCTCTGCGAGATTACTCACTGTCTTTGTCCATCATTTCTGAATGCTCTAGCCATAGAGCATTGATGATGCCGAATGCACATGCTAGAAGTACACCCAAAATCCATGCGAAATACCACATAAAATTTCTCCTAAGTTATTTAACTTCTAGCTTAGTAAGCTGAAACGTCGTTATCTTCGATGTGTTTCTTATCTAGACGACCGAACATTTTGTAGTATGTCCAAGTTGTGTAGCCAAGAATCACAGGAACCATTACCGCCGCAACGACAGTCATAAGACCAAGCGTTAGCTCACTCGCTGTTGAATCCCACATAGTCAAGCTTTGGTTAGGGTTCAGGCTTGATGGCATTACGAATGGGAACATTGCAAAACCAGCCGTTAGAATAACACCAGCGTTCGATAGGCTTGAGAACAAGAATGCGAAACCACCACGCTCAAAGCGAGATGCAATCACAGCAAGCAGTGGCATTGCTACACCAAGGATCGGCGCAGCCCACATTGCTGGATAAGTTTCGAAGTTTGTCATCCAAGCACCCACTTGAAGTGATACTTCTTTGTTTAGTGGGTTTGAGTCAGCAAACGTATCGATAGTGCTCGTAATTACATAGCCTTCGATAGATTGAACCCAGAAACCACCAATAACGAATAGAGCAATAGCAATTAGGCCAGTGATCTGAGCAACGTTACGAGCACGAGCGTGCAGCACTTCTGTTGTCTTCATTTGAAGCCATGTTGCACCTTGCATCACGAACAACATCAGAGCCAACACACCACAAAGCAATGCAAATGGGTTAAGCAGAGCGAAGAACGTACCATGGTACTTAGACATCATAAATTCGTTCAGTTCAAATGGAACACCTTGTAGTAGGTTACCAAATGCCACACCGAAAATGATTGGTGGTACTGCGCCACTAAAGCAAAGTGCGTAGTCCCAAGTTTTGCGCCATTTTGGATCTTCGATCTTTGAACGGTAGTCAAGAGCAAGTGGACGTAACCAAAGTGCAGCTAGCGTTACGTACATTGCGAAGTAAAAACCAGAGAAAGACGTCGCGTAAACCAGTGGCCATGCAGCAAACAATGCACCACCCGCAGTGATAAGCCAAACTTGGTTACCATCCCAGTGAGGGGCAATCGTGTTTAGCATAATACGACGTTCAGTGTCGCTCTTACCGATAACAGGTGACAGAGCGGCAACACCCATATCAAAGCCATCAGTTACGGCGAAACCAACCAGTAGAACACCGATCAATACCCACCAAATAAGTCGTAAGCTTTCGTAATCAAACATAATATTCCCTCACTTATACTTCAACTGAACGGCTAACTTTGTCTTCAACAGAGTTATCGTTTTGTTCGAAGTGGTAACGGCCTGTCTTCAAGCTACTTGGACCTTTACGTGCGAATTTCAGCATTAGGTAAACTTCAGCAATCAAGAACACTGTGTAAAGTGCCAGGATAGCGAATAGAGAAGTCCAAAGCTGTTCAATAGTCAGTGCTGATGCAGCAACGTTAACCGGTAGGATTTCACCAACCGCCCATGGTTGACGACCAAACTCAGCAACGAACCAACCTGCTTCAATCGCAATCCAAGGAAGTGGGATTGAGAATAGCGCAGCTTTAAGTACCCATGGTTTCTGTTCGATTTTCTGACGACACGTTTGAACAAACGCAGCACCGAATACAAACAGCATGATGAAGCCACAAGCAACCATCAGACGGAATGACCAGAATAGAGGCCAAACTGTTGGGATAGAATCATCCGCAGCCATTTGGATTTGGTCTTCAGTTGCATCAACAACGTCGTCTGTGTAGCGCTTAAGAAGCAAGCCGTAACCTAGGTCACCTTTCACTTCGTCGAACGCAGCCATGTTTTCTTCAGACTTATCGCCTGCACGTAGCTTTTCAAGCAGCTCGTACGCGTACATACCAGTACGGATACGATCAACGTGGTCATCACGTAGGTCACGTAGGCCCGTTACTTCAGTATCAAGCGAACGCGTTGCGATGATACCCATTACGTAAGGAATTTTAATTGCGTAGTCAGTATTCATTGTCTCTTGGTTCGGAATACCAAAAACAGTAAATGCTGCTGGTGCTTCTTCAGTGTGCCATTCCGCTTCTACAGCAGCGAGCTTCACTTTTTGAACTTCACCAAGCTCGTAACCAGATTCATCACCTAGTACGATTACTGACAAGATCGCCGCCATACCGAAAGACGCTGCAATCGCGAAAGAACGACGAGCAAAGGCAAGGTCACGACCTTTAAGAATGTAGTATGAGCTGATACCAAGGATGAACATTGCACCCGTTGTGTAACCAGACGCTACTGTGTGTACGAATTTAACTTGTGCTACTGGGTTTAGTACAACTTCAGCGAAGCTCACCATTTCCATACGCATAGTTTCAAAGTTAAATTCCGCACCCACTGGGTTTTGCATCCAGCCGTTTGCTACCAAGATCCAAAGCGCAGAGAAGTTAGAGCCAAGTGCTACTAACCAAGTTACCGCTAAGTGCTGACGCTTTGACAGTCTGTCCCAACCGAAGAAGAATAGGCCAACAAAAGTAGACTCTAGGAAGAATGCAACAAGCGCTTCGATAGCTAGCGGGGCACCAAAAATGTCGCCAACATAGTGAGAATAGTAAGACCAGTTAGTACCAAACTGGAACTCCATGGTTAAGCCTGTCGCTACACCAAGAGCAAAGTTAATACCAAACAATTTACCCCAGAACTTGGTCATGTCCTTGTAAATTTGCTTGCCAGTCATTACATAAACTGACTCCATAATGGCAAGTAGAAATGCCATACCTAAAGTCAGTGGAACAAATAGGAAGTGATACATCGCTGTAAATGCAAACTGCAATCGCGACAGATCAACAACATCAATCATGGTAACTCCTTTGTGTCGGCTGAATGACACTTGTGTGATTATTCACCGCAAAAATCCATGTTAAAACAATTTGTGTAATTGTTATTACAAGTTGAAATTTGTAGCAAAAACGTACCGTTATAGTTAGATTATTGTTAAGCATGAGCTAATATAGCTGGCGCTAATATTACTGGTAAAATCAGTATGTTTCAAAAGGTTTATGGGAGAACCCTGCGTTGATTTGTATCAAATTTATTCGAGCAAATTAGAGTTATTTTTGTACAATTATGATTAAAATCACACCAATTATGCTTGTCTTAATAACAGCGCATGATATCTGTGACAAATGCTCAGCACCGCCTCAACATCCGAATTACAACTACCTATAAAGTATTAACAAAAAATATGACAACTTATTTCATTTCCTGTTATCTAAATCAAACCTGAAATCAAAGTTTCCATTTTTGAAGCTCCCTTTTCGATCTTTTTATCGACTCGCGCAAAGAGTTGTTATTCAGTAAAAAGCAAAAAAACCCAGCGCTTATGCAACTGGGATCTTTAAAAATGAATAATTTAACGATTGGAGGGTTTATCTATTCCAAAGTGTAAATACGCTCTGTCGGTCGCGATTCGACCTCTTGGCGTCCTTTGTAGGTAACCTTGTTGAATCAAGTAAGGTTCTAACACATCTTCAATAGTGTCTCTCTCTTCACCAATCGCGGCAGCCATGTTGTCGATACCTACCGGACCACCACCAAACTTCTCCATAATCGCCAGCAGAAGCTTTCTATCCATGTAGTCGAAACCTTTAGCATCGACATCCAACATGTTTAGCGCTTTGTCAGCAACCTCCGGACAAATATGCCCGTCGCCTTTTACTTCCGCATAATCACGAACACGGCGCAGTAGACGGTTAGCAATACGTGGCGTACCACGAGCTCGGCGAGCAACTTCTAGCGCCCCTTCGGACTCCATAGAAAGACCAAGGCAATCTGCACTGCGCTGAACGATGTTTTGTAGATCTTCAACCTTGTAGTACTCAAGACGCTGAGTAATACCAAAACGGTCACGTAACGGCGATGTCAGTGAGCCAGCACGAGTGGTTGCGCCAATCAAAGTAAAAGGAGGAAGGTCAATCTTGATAGAGCGTGCCGCTGGGCCTTCACCAATCATGATATCTAATTGGTAGTCTTCCATTGCAGGGTACAACACCTCTTCAACCACAGGGCTTAAACGGTGAATCTCATCAATGAACAGGACATCATTTTCTTCGAGATTGGTCAGTAACGCCGCTAGGTCGCCTGCTTTTTCTAGAACAGGGCCTGAAGTCGTACGAATGTTGACATCCATCTCATTGGCAACAATGTTCGCCAACGTGGTTTTACCCAAGCCTGGAGGGCCAAATATCAACAGATGGTCGAGCGCCTCGTTACGCAGTTGTGCCGCTTTGATGAAAATCTCCATCTGGCCACGAACGTGATCCTGACCTTGATAGTCGGCTAATGCTTTCGGTCTTATCGCGCGGTCAATAACATCTTCATCTTTAAAGACCGGATTATCAGGAGCAATGAGGCGATCAGCTTCAATCATAGAGGGTTCCAATTTAAGAGTGTTAACTCTGTTATCTTTAAGTCTTGCTTAGTCGCTCACCAATAGTGGAGCACATGAATACTAAGCATATTCTAACGAGATAGTACTCGCTATAGATAAACGTGATGCAATACTGAGCTTATATCGCGATTTAGGTTTTAATTAAACCATCGACTTCAAGGCATCACGAATCAGTTGTTCGCTTGTCATGCCTTCTTTAGCCACTTGAGAAACAACCTTAGAAGCTTGAGTGGGCTTGTAGCCTAATGCAAGTAGTGCACTTACCGCTTCTTCTTCAGCGTCATGAACCGTTGGCATAGAGTCAATCGGTGCTGCATCCGTTGCAGGCGTAAACAAGTCTCCTGCGCCCCATCCTTTCAGGCGGTCTTTCATTTCAACAACAAGACGTTCTGCGGTTTTCTTACCGACACCCGGTAGTTTCACTAGTGTAGAAATATCTTCACGTTCAACACTCTGAACAAACTGACTCGCCGTCATACCTGAAAGGATACCAAGGCCAAGCTTAGGACCAACACCATTCGCTTTAATGACTTCACGGAACAGCGCGCGTTCTTTAACTGTGTTGAAGCCGTAAAGCAGTTGTGCATCTTCACGAACAACAAAGTGAGTGTAGATAATTGCCTCTTCGCCAACGTTTGGTAATTCATAAAAACAGCTCATTGGCATTTGAACTTCATAGCCAACGCCACTCACTTCAATTAATAACTCTGGTGGCTGTTTTTCTATTAATGTACCGCGTAGACGTCCGATCACAATTCACTCTCTTGGTGGAATATAATTTGAGGGACAGAATATAAAAGAACTGGATGCTTATCCAGTTCTTTGTGTTTATTCGGGTGATTTATTTACGCTTGTTTGGCTTGTGAAACCACGTTATTTAGGCTTTCGACCAGCTCTTTGACAGAGGTAACATGTCCTGTGAGTTCAGAACCATAATTGGCCACTAACCCTGAAACAGATTTAGTTTCCGCGACACTTTGCGCCACTTCTGAACTCGCGAGATCGAGCTCTTTCAAGGAATTCATCTGCATCGCCATAATGTTGGTCAGCTGATTGACGTCAGTCGAGATAGTTTGAACCTCGGAGATGATGCCGTTCATCTCATTCGCAGTCGTCTCAATAATCGCTCGTCCATGCGCCACTTCGTCTTTACTGCGGTCCAACAGGGTTCGAATTTCTATTGCGGAATGACTGCTTTTCGCCGATAACTCTCTCACTTGGTCGGCAACTACCGCAAATCCTCTTCCCTGTTCTCCTGCGCGAGCCGCTTCTATGGCCGCATTTAATGCCAACAAATTAGTTTGTTCAGCAACCGACGTAATCAGATCCGCGACCTTCATGATCTCTTGGTTGCTTTGAATAATTTGGCTGATTGCACTGGTCGAGGCCTCAAGTGACTCAGAACTTTTTTGAGCTTTGGTGCCAACGGCTTCGCTGCGCTCTTTTAGTTCACCCACAAATGAATTAGATTCCTCGATGCCTTGTGTCATCTGATGCAGTTGTTGGCTCATCTGTTCTGCCGCACTCGCTTGGGATTCACAATTTATGTTCAACACCTCGACTTGACCATGTAAGTCTTGTGACTGTTGTTCTAGATGAACAGAGACACCCTGTAAGCTTTCTGAATTCGAATTGGCTTGGTCTAGCACAACCGATAAGCGCGCTTCACTTTGAGTTGCTTGATTGGCAACCTGCTGGCTTTCTGAAATCGCTTCTTCCGCTATTTCGATTGCGATCTCTTTTTGCTTCGCGGTAAACGCTTGAGCAATGCAAATCACCACCAACGGCATGATCACACCAGACCAGGTTTCAACCACCACCGCTTCAGGAGTAAGTACTAACTGCGGAAATTCAAAGCCATTAAGGTGACCCGACGTCATCACCAATGAAACCCCGATCACTAACCCACTCCATACCAAGGCGACAATGCGTGTTCCTGACAAGAAAAAAGCGACCACTAACAAAGGCACCCAATAAGCCTGTGTTGACGCCACCACACCACCGCTTTGATAGATAATATTGAGGGCGTGTACCGCCATCCCCACAAAGCCAAAATTGAGAGCAAGACTGGGCTTACTGGTAACACGCAACAGCAGTGCGGAGATCAGTTCAAACACGATAAGGAACACAGATGTGGCGATCAGAAGTTGCTCTTCGTGCTTGGTCCATTTGATTAAGCTGTAGACACCCACAAAGAAGGCGATAAAGGTAAAGAGTAATAAGATATCGGCTTGTCTGACTTCGTTGTTACTCCACCCATTACTTTTGGGTAAAAACAGCGCGCGCCACAACTTGATAGGGTTCATCAGTGATCATCCTTGATTAACTTGTTAGACCTCCGACCAATGTTAATAACATGTTAAATGATACGCAATGTTATTATCTGGGTTCTGTTCGAAAGATCTCATTTCATCAAGGATTTAGCAGCGTAGTGTTTTGATATGAGCCAAACAGGGCGTGAGGCTCATCGATGGAATAGGTCTAAAGGCTGTATGTTAGGAGCTTACAAGAGAATGAGAATTAACGGTAACGCCCTTTTCTTGCACCCGTTGCTTTACCCGCAAGCGCAATCAAGGTTTTATTGGTGTTAGCGTGAGTGATCGCTACGCCCAGGGCATCGGCTGCATCGGCCTGTGGCTTGGCAGGTAGCTTAAGCATGCTCATCACCATGTTCTGAACCATAGACTTGTCCGCACCACCATTACCTGTCACCGCTTGCTTAATTAAACGAGCCGCGTATTCATGAACAGGCAGATCCGCATTTACAGCCGCTACGATCGCACTGCCACGCGCTTGTCCCAGCTTAAGTGCAGAATCCGCATTCTTCGCCATGAAGACCTGTTCTATCGCAAACACATCCGGTTGAAACTGAGTGATGATTTCGCTCACACCGGCGTAGATTTGTTTGAGTCGGCCCGGCAGTTCTTTTTCAGAGGTGCGAATACAACCGCTACCTAAGTAATATAGATGGCGACCATTTTGACGAATCACGCCATAGCCGGTAATACGCGAGCCAGGGTCAATTCCTAAGATAATAGACATAACTTCAATACTGATTATTTATACATGCTTTATGAGCTTAGTATATCGAACGCAAAAAAAAATGCCCGTCAAATTAACGGGCATTCTCTAATTTACTGGCAAGTCTTGGCTAATTAATTGAGAGCTCTCTATCAACTAGGATCTCTTCATCAACAAGAAAAGATAACAGGCTTACGCTTGCTCTTTTTTCTCTGCCAATTTAACTGCGATTGCTAGCTCTTCCAGTGATGCTGGGTTCGCTAGGCTTGGCGCGTCTGTCAGTAGACATGCTGCAGCTGTTGTTTTCGGAAATGCGATAACGTCACGGATGTTCTCAGTACCACAAAGCAGCATTGCTAGACGGTCAAGACCGAATGCTAGACCAGCGTGCGGTGGCGTGCCGTACTTAAGCGCTTCAAGTAGGAAGCCGAACTTCTCTTGTTGCTCTTGTGCTTCGATACCTAGGATACCAAATACCGCTGTTTGCATTTCTGCGTTGTGGATACGTACAGAACCGCCGCCTACTTCGTAGCCGTTGATTACCATGTCGTATGCATCAGAATTTGCTGCTGCTGGGTTCGCTTTTAGCTCTTCCGCGTTCACACCTAGTGGTGATGTGAATGGGTGGTGCATTGCGTGTAGGTTACCTTCGCCGTCTTCTTCGAACATTGGGAAGTCAACAACCCACAGTGGAGCCCATGCAGATGTGTCTGTTAGCTCTAGATCCGTACCTAGTTTAAGACGAAGTGCGCCCATTGCTTCAGCAACGATGCCCGCTTTGTCTGCGCCGAACAGAATGATATCGCCAGATTCAGCTTGAGTACGATCTAGAATACCGTTGATTACGTCTTCGCTTAGGAATTTAGCAACTGGAGATTGAATACCTTCCATGCCTGCAGCACGGTCGTTAACCTTCATCCAAGCTAGGCCTTTCGCGCCGTAGATGTTTACGTGTTCAGCGTAGCCGTCGATTTGCTTACGAGTTAGCTTAGCACCACCTGGAACACGGATAACTGCTACGCGACCTTTTTCGTCGTTAGCTGGGCCAGAGAATACCTTGAATTCAACATCTTTAACCAAGTCAGCAACGTCCACTAGCTCTAGTGGGTTACGTAGATCTGGCTTATCAGAACCGAAACGACGAATCGCTTCAGAGAAAGGCATTACTGGGAATTGACCTAGTTCAACATCTAGAAGTTCTTTCCACATATCGTGAACAAGCTTCTCAGTCACGTTACGTACTTCTTGAGAAGTCATGAAAGATGTTTCGATATCGATTTGAGTAAATTCAGGCTGACGGTCAGCACGTAAATCTTCATCACGGAAACATTTAACGATTTGGTAGTAACGGTCAAAACCAGACATCATCAGCAGTTGCTTGAAAAGCTGAGGAGATTGAGGAAGTGCGTAGAAGCTACCTTTGTGAACACGGCTTGGTACTAGGTAGTCACGAGCACCTTCTGGTGTCGCTTTCGTTAGTACTGGCGTTTCGATGTCTAGGAATAAGTTCTCATCTAGGAAACGACGAACGAAGCTAGAAGCACGTGCACGAAGCTTAATACGGTCGCTCATTTCTGGACGACGAAGATCGATGTAACGGTACTTAAGACGCTGCTCTTCAGAGTTCGTTTGGTTGAAGTCTAGTGGAAGCGCTTCTGAACGGTTAATGATCTCTAGACCCGTCGCGTAAAGTTCTACTTCACCAGTAGCCATGTCTTTATTTACTTGGCTGTCCGGACGAACTCGTACTTCACCAGTAAACTTGATACAGAATTCATTACGCAGTTGGTTAGCGATCGGGAAGATATCTTTCATATCTGGATCGACAACAACCTGAACGATGCCTTCACGATCACGCATATCAATAAAGATAAGACCGCCTAAATCACGGCGACGGTTTACCCAGCCGCACAATTCTACAGTTTGTCCCGCCAGGGACTTGTTCAGGTTACCACAGTAATGGGTACGCATAATGAATTTCCCAATCTCTTAATTATTTACTAATTTCCAAGCTGTCAGTGGTCATTCCACACAACAGAGCAAAGGAACATTTATACGCGGAAACTCGCTTAAAATCGACCTTCCACATTCGAATTTATTGTGTTTTATCTGGCTTTGCTGCTTTTTAGCCCATCAAGTGCGCAAAGATTCATCAAAACCGAAAAAATTGCGATAATTATATCTCGAAAGTACCTTAATCAGCAAAACTCTCGTAAAGTAGATTTTCGTTTCAACCCAAAAACTTTTTGTAATGACTGATGGCGTGATGGATAACGGTGTAATAGATGGATAATCGTGTAATAACAACAGAAACTTTACCTCTAAGACTTGGATTAACTATGTGGTCTCATTCTGAGTGGCAAAGTCAGTTCTACGGTAAAGGCACCAAGCCTGCCGAACGCTTGGAAAAATACACCCAAGTTTTCCATACCGTTGAGGGCAACACCACCTTTTACGCTACGCCAAGTATGTCTACCGTTCACAATTGGAAAGCCGCCAGTCACGATGATTTCAAGTTCACCTTCAAATTGCCCAAATTCATCACCCACCAGCAACAACTGAGACACTGCCAAGCCGAACTCAAAGAGTTCTTGATGACTATGTCGCCACTGCATGACCGTATTGGTCAATGGACGATTCAGCTGCCGCACAGTTTTGAGCCCAGCATGCTGCCTGCCCTACAAAAGTTTTGCACCTTATTCCCAAAAGATATGCAGCTTGGCGTCGAAGTTCGACACTTAGGTTTCTTTGATAAGGGCGATGCGGAAAAACGCTTCAACCAATGGCTGGTTGAGGAAGGCATCAATCGCATCATTATGGACAGCCGCCCCGTTTTCTCTGCGCCACCCACCACAGAAGCGGTGATCGATGCGCATCAGAAAAAACCGCGTGTTCCTGTTCATGCAATTGCTACCGCCAATAACCCGATGATTCGATTTATTGGTCACCCAGACCAAGAACCTAATATTGAGTTTTTTAAGCCTTGGTTTGCCAAAATCCCAAACTGGCTTAATGAAGGCAAGCAGCCCTATTTAATGATCCACACCCCAGACAATAACCACGCACCTGAACTTGCGATTGCTATTTATAAGAGGCTACAAAAGCAAGTCTCTGAAAATACATCATTATTACTGCCCGAACTGGCTCAGTTTCCAGCTCAAAAAGGCAATCACCAAATCTCGATGTTTTAACCTCTCACTTGTAAGTAGCTTCGAACCTTGAGCTAAATCTCAGTTTTCGTGACAGTGGCGTTTTTTTTACGTAAAATACGCCCCCTTTTATTTGGTACGAATTTTGTGCCAATTACGCTGACTGTCGAGAGAAAATGCTATGAGCAACACAGACAATATCTTTTCCGCTCCTATTGATAAAATTGGAGACTTCACCTTTGATGCAAGGGTTGCTGAAGTATTTCCGGATATGATTCAACGTTCGGTGCCTGGCTATAGCAATATCATCTCTGCAATCGGCATGCTGGCTGAGCGCTTTGTAAAGCCACACTCAAATATTTACGACCTTGGCTGCTCGCTTGGTGCTGCGACACTTTCTATGCGTCGTCACATTCAGCAAGAAGGCTGCACGATTTTCGCGATCGATAATTCAGAAGCCATGGTTGAGCGCTGCAAATTGCACGTTAATGCTTACCGCAGTGACACACCGGTAGAAGTGATTGAAGCCGACATCCGTGAAGTGGAAATCAAAGACGCTTCTGTTGTGGTGCTTAACTTTACGCTGCAATTTCTTTCTCCAGACGATCGATACGCTCTGCTTGAGAAAATTCATGCTGGCTTGCGCCCAGGCGGGATCTTAATCCTGTCAGAAAAATACGTATTCGAAGATGAAAGCTCAAATGAACTGCTTATCGACCTGCACCATGATTTCAAACGTGCTAACGGCTACAGCGAGCTAGAAGTAAGTCAGAAACGCAGCGCTATTGAAAACGTTATGCGCCCGGATTCGATCCCTGTTCACAGAGAGCGATTTGATAAGATTGGCTTCTCAAGCAGCGAAGTCTGGTTCCAATGTTTCAACTTTGGTTCAATGTTCGCGATAAAGTAAACACTTTAGATTACGTAACCGTCGCGACACCGTTAGCACGTACTAAAATGTCATCCTCAAGAGCGAGGAACGAGCGAGTTGGGGATCTCTTATCAAATACGATAAACGAGATTCCCTAGCATGTTTGTCCACACTCTTAATCGAGTGACAAATTTAATTTCTACACCACCAACTCAGTGAAAACCTATGTTTAATTTTGCCAATTTTTATCAACTTATTGCCCAAGATACTCGCCTTCAGCCGTGGCTAAATGTTCTTCCTCAACAGCTGACGGATTGGCAAAATGCAGAGCACGGTGACTTCGACCGCTGGTTACGTGCATTGAACAAGATTCCACAAGGTGTGCCTGACCAAGTTGATCTGAAAAACTCAGTGACCATTGGCAGCTCTACACCGTTCCACACGGGTGAACTTAAAAAGTTAGAAAGCTTGCTAAAGACTTTCCACCCTTGGAGAAAAGGTCCTTACACGGTTCACGACATTCATATCGATACAGAATGGCGCAGTGACTGGAAATGGGATCGTGTGCTTCCACATATCTCACCACTTAAAAACCGTTCTGTGCTCGATGTAGGTTGTGGCAATGGTTACCACATGTGGCGCATGCTTGGCGAAGGCGCTCGTCTTACAGTAGGTATCGACCCTTCTCACCTTTTCTTGGTTCAGTTTGAAGCGATCCGTAAGTTGATGGGCGATGACCAACGTGCGCACCTTTTACCTCTAGGTATTGAACAACTACCAAAACTGGAAGCGTACGACACTGTATTCAGCATGGGCGTGCTATACCACCGTCGTTCACCACTGGACCACTTGATTCAACTGAAAGACCAATTGGTGTCTGGCGGTGAACTGGTTCTTGAAACCTTGGTGATTGAAGGCGATGAGAACGCAGTATTAGTTCCGGTTGACCGTTACGCGCAAATGAGAAACGTCTACTTCTTCCCTTCAGCTCGCGCACTGAAACGCTGGCTAGAACAAGTTGGTTTTGAAGACGTACGAATCGTTGACGAAAATGTCACGACAATTGGTGAACAACGCACCACAGAATGGATGACACACAACTCTCTTCCAGATTACCTCGATCCGAACGATCCAAGTAAAACGGTTGAAGGTCACCCTGCACCGAGACGTGCGATTCTGGTAGCAACAAAGCCATAGATTTACTGCCCACAAAGCAGTGACATATTGAGTAAATAAAGCACAAGCCTATTAAGGCAGCAAAACAATTGCTTGCATGGTCAAAAAGCCACTGTTAATTTCGCGGTGAACCTTGCTTCCTTAGCTTAAGAATTGAACAAAAATTGACTTATGTTTAATAAGTGAGCTCTTCCAAATAGCAATAATTGGCGTAGCGCTCACATTGCGATTCAATATGACCAGACTCTTACAATAGGATGCTTCACGCATCCTTTTTTGTGGGCTAAACTTCTAAATAGTCTGAACTATTCTCTAATTCTCAAAGGTTTTTTTATGTTTAAGCGATTATCGCCTATTGTGGCGGTTGGTTTGCTCTCTGGTTGTACTCTTACAAATGGTGCTACCTACCACCAAGAAACTCTCGACGCTATTTCCCGCTCAGAGACAAACATCGCAAATAAGGTTCAAAATCTTGAACTGCAACTAAGCAATCAAAGTGACTATATTGAAAGCTTAGAAGACGAAATTACTACCCTTTCTAGTCAATTAGATACCCATCTAACGAGCATGGAACACAAGGTTATTGGAGAGCTAGAGGAAGAGGAACCGGTCGCTATTGCCGTTGCTCCTATCGCTCCTATATCACAACCGACTATCCTTGGCGGCATCGAAAAAGTGTTTATCGACTCTATCAAGCAAAGCTTTGATGCTCGTGTTGATACAGGTGCAACCACCTCTTCTTTAAACGCTGTCGATATCAAAGAATTCGAACGTAACGGCAAGAACTGGGTTAAATTTCACCTAGACGACAAAGCCCAAGCTAAAGAAGACCAGAAATGGATTGAAGCGCCTGTTGTACGTTATGTGAAAATCCGCCAATCAACGAATGATCAGACAGAACGTCGAGCTGTGATTGAATTATGGGTTAAAGTTGGAAAAATCCATGAAAAAGCGCAATTTACATTGGCGGATCGCTCTCAAATGAGTCACCCTGTATTACTAGGGCGCGAATTTATCAAAGACATAGCGCTAGTAGATGTAAGTAAAAAGTACGTACAAACGGAAGTTAAATAACAATAGTAGGGTAAGCTATGACGTCAAGAATTCCATTTTATATCTCTATATTCCTGCTTATCGTGGCAGGCATAACACTGAGTATGTTCAGACATACGACCTACGGTGTACCTTGGACTCCAGGGGAAACCAGGCAGGTTTGGGACGTTGAAGCTCGTATTGAGTTCAACGCAGTAGGCAAAGAAGCAAAAGTTTCCTTAGCGGCTCCTCATACTCAGTCTAACTACACACTTATCGGCGAATCGGCTTCATCACCAGGTTACGGTATTTCTTACTTAAATACTGAGTCAGGTCGTCGTGCAGAGTGGTCTATTCGTTACGCAGATGGCCCTCAAACCATCTACTACAAGACACAATTCCTAGTCGACAACCAAGCTAAAGTGAACGACACACCACCAGAAGGTGAAGTGGTTCAACCAAGCTTCGACGGCCCGGAAGAAGCGGCGTCTCTAGCTCTTATTGACAGAGCAACAAAGCGTTCTGCAGACAATATCACTTTTACCCGTGAGCTCATCAAAACACTTAATGATCCAGACAGCCAAAACTCAGCGCTGATTCTGAACAACATGACCAAAGTGGAAGCGACACACAAGCTACTTTCAGCGGCGAAAATACACAACAAAGTGGTTGGTGTTATCGAGCTAGAAGATGGTCGTCGTCGTCAGTCGATTCAAAACATGATTCAGATCTGGGATAACGACGAGTGGGTTCTATTCTCTCCTGAATCAAGCGAACAACAAGTCCAACCAAACCTACTCATCTGGGACGAATCAAACGTTTCTCTACTGGATGTTGTTGGCGGTCAGAACAGTAAAGTTCACTTCTCTATGATTGCTCAAGAGGTTTCACCAACGGAAGCAACCAATAGTAAAGTCTCTGCTGATCAACTGTTAAACCTTTCAATTCACAGCCTACCGTTAGAAGAGCAAGCGATGTTTAAAACCATCATGCTGATTCCTATCGGTGCTCTGATTGTTGTGTTCCTACGTGTCATCATCGGCCTGAAAACGTCTGGTACGTTCATGCCAGTACTGATTGCGGTAGCCTTTGTACAAACACAACTGGTAACGGGTATTGTTGGCTTCCTGCTTATTGTAGGTACGGGTCTGATTATTCGAAGTTACTTGTCCAAACTCAACTTGCTCTTGGTAGCCAGGATATCCGCCGTAATCATCACGGTAATCATGATTATCTCTGTGTTTACTGTAGTCGCGTTTAAAGTGGGTCTGACTGAAGGTCTATCTATTACGTTCTTCCCTATGATTATCCTATCTTGGACTATCGAACGTATGTCTATCCTATGGGAAGAAGAAGGTGCGAAAGAAGTCGTACTGCAAGGCGGCGGCTCTCTATTTACTGCGGTTCTTGTTTACCTAGGTATGACTAACCCATTCATTCAACACTTAACGTTTAACTTTATTGGTTTACAGCTTGTTATTCTAGCGACCATCTTGCTACTAGGTAACTATACAGGCTACCGTCTAACAGAGCTTCGTCGCTTTAAACCGCTAGCGGAGGACTAAGTTATGTTTGATCAATTTACTTCACCGTTTAAGTTGAAAGACAAAGGCATAATGGGGATGAACAAGCGTAACCATAGTTATATTGGTCGCTACAATGATCGTTCCAAGTATCCACTCGTTGATGACAAGCTTAAGACGAAGATCATTGCTGAACAGGCTGGTGCTACTGTACCAAAACTGATTGGCGTGATTGGTCATCAAGCTGAAGTAAAAACAATCCACAAGATGGTAAAAGAGTGGCCGGGTTTCGTAATCAAGCCAGCTCAAGGCAGTGGTGGTAAAGGTATCCTTGTTGTGACTTCTCACAAGGACGGCGTTTACACCAAGCCATCGGGTTCGACTATCAATGAAGAAGATGTAGAGCGCCACATCAGTAACGCTCTCGCGGGTCTTTTCTCACTCGGTGGTAAGAACGATGTTGCTGTAGTTGAAAACCTCATCAAGTTTGACGAGTGTTTTGACGGCTTCAGTTACGAGGGTGTACCAGATGTACGAATCATTGTATTCAAGGGCTACCCTGTAATGGCGATGATGCGTCTATCGACTTCGGCTTCTGATGGTAAGGCGAACTTGCACCAAGGTGCTGTGGGTGTCGGTATTTGTATCGCAACCGGCAAGGCCGTTCGTGCGGTTCAGTTTGACCATCCAGTGACACACCACCCAGATACGGGTAAAGAGTTGGCGCTACTTCAGGTGCCGCATTGGGAGAAACTGCTGACCCTTGCATCAAGTGCTTGGGAAATGACAGGCCTTGGTTACATGGGTACGGACATGGTTTTAGACCAAGAAGAAGGCCCGATGGTACTGGAGCTAAACGCTCGCCCTGGATTAGCAATACAGATTGCAAACGGCGCAGGTTTATTACCTCGCTTGCATCATATTGAAAACCTGGGCACACCGGCTGAATACCCAAAACCAGCAGAGCGCGTTGCCTACGCTGCTAAGCAATTTGGTGTTCACGGTAGCGAAATTGTTCAAAACTAAGCTCATCTAAATTAAAGCGAAACGACTCAGTTATTGATACTGAATCTAGCTCGATAAAAAGGCCGCATAACTCTGAGAGTTACGCGGCTTTTTAATGCCAGCCGTCTTCACCGAGCTAATATGATTAAGCCTCTGTTACTTCACACTCAGGCTCACGAATAGGATCAATACGCACAGCCGCCACCTTAAATTCAGGGATCTTCGCGTGTGGATCAGTCGCTGTGGTAGTCAAACGGTTAACTGGTGATTCAACAAAATGGAATGGAATAAATACCACACCCTTTTGCATTCGTTTAGTCACAAAGGCCGCGATTTCGATTTCACCACGACGTGTTGAGACCTTAAGCATCTGACCATTCGAGATACCTAGCGCTTCAGCATCATGAACACTCACCATGGCACGCGGCCCTGCTAAGTTATCCAACCCTTTTGTTTTACGTGTCATGGTTCCGGTGTGGAACTGTTCTAGAATACGGCCTGTCGTTAATACTAACGGGTATTCCGCATCCGGTAGCTCAGCAGCGTATCTAAACGGAATCGCCTCCATTTGACCACGCCCACGCGTAAATTGGGTCTGGTGCATGATACGTGTGCCATCAGGGTTGTTCTTATTACTTGGCCATTGCACGCCGTTCACCGTAATGTTCTCCCAACGTAAACCACCATACTGTGGCGTGACACGCGCTATCTCATTGGTGATATCAGCAACCGAGTCATATTCCCAATTGCCGCCCATCGCATTAGCCAACATTTGGATAATCACCCAATCTTCTTTCGCTTCACCTGGAGGCAATACCGCCGGGTTAATACGCTGAACACGACGCTCGGTATTAGTAAAATGACCAGACTTCTCAGCAAACGAGCAAGACGGTAGCACCACATCGGCATATTGAGCGGTTTCGGTTAAGAAAATATCTTGAACCACGAGGAAATCTAACGCTTCAAGACCTTCAATCACATGCGCTTGGTTCGGGTCACTCAGCACTGGGTTCTCGCCCATTACGTACAGACCACGAACATCTCGATGACACGCTCCATCAATAATTTCGGTCAACGTTAAGCCTGTTTCAGCCGGTAGGTCAGAAACACCCCACTCCATCGCGAATTTTTGACGAACCATTGGGTTGTACACTTTCTGATAACCCGGAAGGTTATTTGGCAATGCGCCCATGTCACACGCACCCTGAACATTGGATTGACCACGTAATGGGTTGATACCGCCGCCTTCAATTCCGATATTGCCACACAAGAGCTGTAGGTTAGCGATTGATCGAACGTTATCGTGACCAGTGGTATGTTGCGTAATGCCCATCGAGTAGTACACCGCTGTACGCTCTGCAGTACCAATCAATCGCGCCATTGCGAAGATGTCTTCCGCTTTAACGCCAGTTACCAGCTCCACTTTGTCTAGTGAATAACTTGGTGACATTACCTCTTGAAGCAAGGTATCAAAGCCATCCACACGGTCTTCGATATACTCTTGGTCGTACCAACCGTGTTTGATGATTTGCTGCATCACACCATTGATCAACATTACATCAGTACCCGGTCGGTGCGCTAAATAAAGTTCAGCATGGTCAGCAATATCGATTCGTTTTGGATCGGCAACGATCAATCTCGCTCCACCATGTCTCACAGCTTGCTTGATATGCGAGCCAATAATTGGGTGTGCTGACGTGGTGTCGGAGCCAATAATAAAGATCACATCTGAGTGCTTGATGCTTGGAATATCATTGGTCATCGCCCCGCTACCTAGCGAAGCCTCTAAACCAGTAACAGTAGATGCGTGACAAAGGCGCGCACAGTGATCGACGTTATTGGTACCGAGTTCACGACGTATGAATTTTTGGAAGGCATAGTTATCTTCATTGGTGGTTTTCGCCGACGAGAACCCCGCTAAAGCGTTACTGCCAAAGCCTTGCTTAATCGCAGTAAACTTCTCGGCAATAAGCTTAACTGCCTCATCCCAACTTGCAGGTTGCAACCAGCCATCTTTACGAATTAATGGTGTGGTTAAACGCGCATCGCTGCCCACAAAATCGAAGCCAAATCGTCCCTTAACACACAACATGCCTTCATTAACCGGAGAGTCTCCGCCTTCGATATAGCGGATTTTGTTTTTCTGCTCATCGATATGCATGGTTAGCTTGCAGCCGACACCGCAATAGGTGCAGATGGTATCGACTTTCTTGAGTACGTCTGTGTCTCCCTGCTTTCTGTCGCGAGCATCCACCATTGCACCGGTTGGACACACCTGAATACACGATCCACATTGAACGCAGTTTGAGTCGCCCATTAAGGTCTTATCTGCCCCAAAGTTAGGGCGACATTCAGGTCTTGATGCAGGTTTGCCATCCGATTGATTCATGAAGCTTAGAACGCCATGAACATTCTGTTCTCGACATGCTTGAATACACTGGCCACAACTAATACAGCGGTTGGCGTCAAAGATAATGAACTCAGAACTGTCATCGACCGAAAATTTTTGCCTTGTTAACCCGACCTTCGCTTCTTCAGCACGAATCGCCTGCCAACTCTCATTCGAAGCCACATCGATTTTGTACTCTGGATGCGTTTGCGTTGCTTTGTATTCGGTCGAGTAGTCTCGTAGGTCGCAATCGGTATTGGCTTGGCAGCCACACTCTAGACATCTTGCAGCTTCCGCTATTGCATCAGCATTCTCAAACCCTGTTTCTACTTCATCAAAGCTTTGTTCACGCTGCTCGGGCGTTAGTTCTGGCATGACCTTACGAGCCATGCGTTGTATCGACTGGTATTGCTCAGGATCCACCGCTTTGAGCTGTTTGTGCTTTCTTGAGTTAAACGGTTTGGCTGGAATATTGTCCATATCACCATGGAAGAAGCGATCGATCGCTTGTGCAGCAATACGCCCATCCCCCACCGCTTCGACTGCGGTTGCAGGGCCGCGTCGGAAATCACCAATACTGAAAATATTTCCGGTTCCGGTATGCATGGTTTGTGGATCAGCATCTGCGGTATTCCAACGAGTAAGAGGAATATCAATCGCTTCATTGTCCATAAAGCTCAGATCAGGCTTTTGCGACACGGCAGCAATAACCGTATCAAACGCTTCAACAAAGAACTCGCCAGTTGGTTTAGGGCTGCGGCGGCCTGAAGCATCAGCAGGACCCAAAGCCATTCGTTCTAATCGTATTTCTGATACATGACCATTTTCATCGGCTATGTTTTCTGCAGGGTTGGTTAAGAAGTGGAACTTCACACCCTCATGTTCAGCTTCTTCGATTTCGTAATCTTCTGCTGGCATCTCATCTCGAGTACGACGATAAATCAGCGTAGTATCCGCGCCATCACGAACTGCGGTTCGAGCACAGTCAATCGCTGTATTACCGCCACCGATCACGGCAACCTTTTTACCAGTGACGTACTGCTGATCGGTCACGTAATCTTTCAGATAATCGACACCCAAATAACAACCTCCGAGTTCGCTACCCGGGTAATTCATCTCGACCGCTTGCGATGCACCAACGGCTAAACAAACCGCATCAAAATCGTTACTTAAATCAGACAGTGTAAAATCAACACCGAGTTTTTTACCGCACTCAACCACCATTCCGTTGCGACACATCAACTCGATTTCTTTATCTAGAATCGACTTAGGTAAGCGATATTCAGGGATACCGTAACGCAGCCAACCACCCGCTTGCGGCATCGACTCATAGACACTGACATCATAGCCTTCGTTAGATAGGTAATAACCCGCCGTAAGCCCACCGGGGCCACTACCAACAATAGCAATGCTCTTGCCTTTATTTGGTTTCTTCGCTGGCATGTAGCTCTCTTGAGCCGCTAGATCCGCATCGGCAGCGTGTCGTTTGAGTTGGCGAATCGCAATGGATTCATCGACCAAGTTACGACGACATTCGGTTTCACAGAAAGCAGGACACACACGACCAATTGAAAGCGGCATTGGCAATGTCTTTTTGATCACTTCAATCGCTTTAATGTGATCATTTTGAGCAATATGGTGCAGGTAAGATTGGATGTCGACCCCAGCAGGACAGGCTGTTTGGCATGGCGCCTCACAGTCAGCGTAGTGATCGGTCATGATGCGATTCAACGCTTCTTGTCGATGATTCGTTAACTGTTTTGACTGAGTGGTAATATTCAGCCCATTAGACACTTCAAGCTCACAAGAGCGAGTAACACCAACGCCATCAACTTCCACAACACACAAATCACACGGCACTTTATCCGCTGTTTTATTCAAACCACATAAAGATGGGATTTCCAAACCACATGTTTTTGCCGCTTCAAGAACGGTTTGTCCTTGCTCGACGATTCGATATTTCCCATCAATAACGATTTGAATCATACCTAAGTCCTACCTTTACCTTTCGCACACGCGAGTTATCAACAATTAAAATTTAAGTAATACAATATTATTAATATTATTAAATCTATGTCATTACCATACATTATTTGTGGTTTTGTGCGTGTGACCTCAAATAAGTTCCATTGATAATAACCATAATGTATGAGTGGTCTTATCAGTGTCGACGAAAGGATTAAGCGGGAGGGGTTCTGCTGTAGAAGTAAGAAGTAAGAAGTAAGAAGTAAGAAGTTAGATTCAAGGTACAAAAAAGCCCCTAATGATTAGGGGCTTTGAACAAATATCATTGAGTCGCTTTCGAGCTTATAGCTAAGCTATCAAGGTTATTGCTCGGCTATCAAGATTATAATTCGGCTATCAAAGTTATTGCTCAGTTTCTTCGATAAGCTCTTGCACCGGAGATGCTGGTTTGTTTTGAGCAAAACCGCGCAGGCCAACAACATGTACGTGTTCGTGGTCTTTGAAGACCTTACGAACCAGTTTGTAGGTTGTACCTTTCTCTGGGCTAATGTTTTCAGGTGCTGCAATCAGAAGTTGCATACCCAAACGGTCACACAGTTCAAACAGCGTAGAGATCGACTTAGAATCCAAACGTGCTGCTTCATCAAGGAACAACAAACGACATGGAACGATGTCTTTACTGCGAAGTCGACGAGATTCCTCTTCCCAGCTCTGAATAACCATCAATAGGATTGACTGACCCGTACCGATCGCCTCACCCGTAGACAATGCGCCCGATTCAGCTTGTAACCAACCATCTGAACCACGGTTAACTTCAACACTCAGCTCTAGGTAGTTACGGTAATCCAGTAGCTCTTCACCAAGAACCTGTGGAGAACGTTGACCCATATCGATATGCGGGTTCACTCGTTGGAACAACTTCGCCATCGCTTCTGAGAAGGTAAAGCGCGTTGATTCAAACAAGTCTTTGTGTTGCTCTTGTTGAGTTGCTAGCCCTGATAGCAAGATCTCGTGGCTTTCACGGATCTTAACGTTCAGACGTACGCCTTTAACCTGACCAAAGTAAATGTTAGACAAACCTTGATTCAGCATTCGAATACGGTTCTGCTCGCGCTGAATCGTTTTCTTGATGATGCTTGCTACGGACTCAGAGCTGATTGCCAGGCGATTTTCACGCTGCGTCAACTCTTCTGTTAGTCGAGCTAGCTCCACTTCCATCTCTTCGATTGCTTCAACCGGATCATCCGTGTGAATAATATCTTGGCGAATACGCTCACGAAGGTGTTGGTAAACCGCAATGTAGAACAGAACTTTACGCTCTGGATGCGCGTTGTCTTCAGATAAACGCAGCGAATCACGCAGGTCGTCATTGTCGGCTACCGCCAGACGTAGCGCACCCAGTGATTTATCCGACATAGAGCGAAGCTCGCCTGCCGTTAGATAAGCCAGTTCACGTTTATGCAGACGACGTTCAACATCATTCTCACGCGCTAAACGAAGTACTGAACACCAACCCGCTTTCGCTGCAACAACGAAAGTACGAAGCTCGGTGTACTCTTTTTGAACTTTCTTAAGACGCTTAGCCAGTGCTTTCATCTCAAGTTCAGTTGACGTAATCGTACGCTCGTATTCACTCTTACGGCTGCGAGATGTGTGCAGACGCTCTTGAAGCTCGTCACGACGACGTACAGCACGCTCTTCAGCGCCTTCGTCAGCGTTTACGCCGAACTCTTGTAGCTCTTGTTTGAACTCTTGAACCGTTTCTTGCTTCGCTTGATGTGAGCTCTTCAGTGCCGCCAATACTTGGTTGTATTGGTTCATCTGTTCGCGAGCTTGCTTCAAGCCATCGCGGCCTTTGGTTCTTGCTTGTTCAGCTTGAACCAACTTCGCTTTCAGTTGCTCGCTCAGTTCACTGCTCTTATTAAGCAAATCAACAGAATCCGCGTAAGCAAAGTAATGACGACGCTCAATCAGATCAGACAGTGCGAACACTTTGCCTTTTAGCGTTTGTAGCGCGTTGTCTGCTTGACGGTACTCTGCTTCCAAAGCTTCGAATTGCTCTGGGTCAGCGTCTAGTGCAGATACGAACTGTTCTAGAGAAGTAAGCGCCTTGCCGTGCGTATTCAAGTAAGATTTCGCTTCACTTAAACGCTCTAGTTGCGCTTCTAATTCAGCTAAACGCTCAGCCAATGTTTCGTCTTCTAAAATACGAACCATTGGTGCTAATTTATCTAGCGCACCAAGTGCCTGCTTGCTTTGTAGAAGCTGACTGCGTTGCTGCTGCTCTTTAGAGTTAAGCTCAGCCAGAGAACGAACAATTTGATTACGCTTATCACGAATCGCAGCAAGTGCTTGCTCTGGGTCTGCATTAAACGCAACGTGCAGGTGTTTCGCTACAAAGCTGTTGAATGCTTGGTATAAACGATTCAGCTTTTGAGAGTCAAACGCAGCTTTCGCGTGATTCTCAACAACCACATCGCGCTCTTCTCGCAGTTTCTCTAAACGCTGCTCACGAGCCGCACGACCAAACAGTGGGATCTCAGGGAAACGAGAGTAACGCATTTGGCGATCGTTCAATTGAACACACACCGCGCCTTCAAGCTCATCGGCATTGAATGAACTGTCATCAAACGCGTCGACATCGCCTTCTAGGATGTAAAGGTCTTCTGGACAATCATCAAGATCCACCAGCTTCTCTTTAATACCATCAAGATCAGAAACCACAATTGCGTGACGAGCTGGGCCGTACATCGCACTGAAGTACGGCGCATCACCAATCGTGATGTCATCGTAGATCTCAGAAAGCAACACGCCACCAAGCGTATCCGCCAGACCTTTCAAACGAGGATCGTTAGAGCCACCTGGAGAGGCTAAACGCTCAATCTCTTGCTCAAGTTCAGCTCGGCGCGTAGCCAACTGATCTTTTGCTACCGCTTGAGATTTCTCATCTTCAAGCACTTGCTGCATTTGAGTCATCACCGCTTGGCTATCTTCTAGCTCAGCGTCGGTTTGATCTCTTAATGCTTCAAGCGCATCGTTTGCCGTGATCCACGCTGGAGCAATGGACTCAAGCTTTTGAATCTCTTGGTCGTGGTTTTGTTGCACACGACGTTGCTCACTCTTCGCTTCACGCAGTTCTTCTTGAGCGTACTCAAGAGATTCGATCTGCATAGCGTGACGTTCACGTTCTTCATCGAAAACCGCTTCGTCAGTCAGTGAGATGTTGTGTTGCTTTTGGTATTCAGTCGCTAGCTCTTTTGCTTGACGCTGCTGAGCCACATCACGAGCCATATCGCGGTGCTGAGCACGCCACTGCTGTTCATTTTCAACAACGTGTTTTGCGTTACGGCCTTTTTCTAAAGCTTGCTTAGCGCTTTGAGACGCTTCTTTACGCTCAACGTCACCCACAATACTTTTAACAAGAGCGAGCGCTTTGTCGAACTGCGCAGAAGCAGCAGAAGACATGTCTAGTTTATGTTTAGTAGACAGCAGCGTTTGAGTGCTTGATTCTTCTTGTGCTTTTAGCTCAGAAACCAGAGTTAGTGCGCTTTCTGCCGTAATAGACTCATCACCAAGTAGCTGCTTAGTTTTCTCTAATGCTTGAACCGCTTGCTGGTATTGAAGTGCACGAGTCTGCTGAACATCCAATGCTTGTTGGTAGTCAGCAAGCTGAGTTTTCAGGCTATCCACTTCTTCTTCAGTGATGGTTGCCTGCTCTTCAGCAAGAAGTACTCGCTCTTGAGCTTCTTCAACCACCATCATTTGCTCTTCTAGACGCTCGTTAAGCTCTTCTAGATCTTCGCTGTAGCGGGCAATTTTCTCTTGCTGACGAAGTGCAGTTTGAACTAATTGCAGATGATCCGAAGCCGCTTGGTAATCTTGCTCTAGTGCTGATTCTTGATCGACAAGTAACTCTAGTTCTTCTTGAACGCGGTTCAACAAGTTGTTTTGATCAAGCAAGGTTTCACGAGAACCAAACAGCTCACCACGGAACTTCATGGTTTGATCAAGCTTGTTGCGACGATCGTTAGCATGGCGCATGTAATCTGCTGCCACGTAGTTCGTAGATTCAGTGATCAAGTGCTTAAACAAATCACGATCCGACTGAGTCGTTTTGATCGCTTCTAGCGTCATACGGTTTTCGCGTAGTGCTGATTCCATGTCTTGGAACGCTTTCTTCACACCACCATTTTGCGGTAACAGATAATCACGCAGAGAACGCGTAATCGCACTTGAGATACCACCGTAAAGTGATGCTTCAATTAGGCGGTAGAACTTAGAACGGTCGCTGCTGTTACGTAGTTTCTTCGGTACCACACCGTATTCAAACATTTGCGAGTGGTAATCAACAATCGAAGAGAAGGCCTTAAAATGCGTGCCTTCGTATTGTGCAACCGCCGCTTTCACGTCGTTCAACTGACATACGCGAGCGTGGCTGTCTGAAACGTTCTGAATCAACACATCCGTTGGTTTCACATGGCTTGGAAGGCCTTGGATAACGAACGGTTTAATGTCGACTTTCTTATCACGACCCGCGACTTGCTGCAGTTTTACTGCAAACAATAGACGCTGATTACGAGAGTTCACAACATCTAGTGCGGCATAACATGCGCCTGGCTGAAGCTTACCGTAAAGGCCTTTATCACGAGATGACTGTGAGCTACCCGCTTCCGTTGTGTTACGGAAATGCAGAAGGCTTTGGTCAGGGATCAGTGCTGTGATGAATGCCGCCATTGTGGTCGACTTACCCGCACCGTTACCGCCAGAAAGCGTTGTAACCAATCCATCAATATCAAAAGTACGCGCAAAGAAGCCGTTCCAGTTGACCATGGTTAATGATTGATACTTACCTCTTTCAATCATGCTTCACCTTCTACTTTTGTTTGTTCGCCAGCATTTGACTCAAGGTCAAAGTCAGCTTGATCGTTAAAAATGTCTTGTTGACCGTTTTCGTCTACGTCTGCATCTACTTCTGATGTGGCTTCCGCTTGTTCTTCATTCAACAAGCTACCTTGGTTAGGCTCTTGGGTATGCACCACAGCTTCACCATCACGGATAAGACGTAACTGCGCTTCTTTCATATCATCGCCAACACGAACGTCAGCGCCAAAACGGAATACCGCTTCGCTGATACGGAACTTGCCGGTTTCACCAATCGCAATCAGCATGCCGATACGGCGTAAACGACGTAGAGAAGTACGTACTTTTTCGAACAGCTTTTCTTTATCTAGGTCAGAACCAGACGCACGGTTGGTTGCTAGCTTCATGAGTTTTTTCTCATCCGCTAACGACATCAACTCATCAAACAGTTCTTGGTTGGTGAAGATACCTTCATGAGCAAGACGTTCTGGGCTTAGGTATAAGAAACACAACACCTTTCCAACCAACATGTCGAGCTCAGACAACACACTACGACCAATCAGAGACGTAGAACGCGGACGCAGGTAATAGAAACCTTCCGGCGCTTTTACCAATTCCGTATTGTAGCGTTGATAGAAATGCTGAAGCTCAACTTCAAAATCAGACAGCAACGCGTGGTTATCTAGGTCTTCTGTTGAAACATGCTTACCTGAACGCAGCATGCTATCTAGCGCAGGGAACAGTGGGTTCGCTATCGCTTTTACCAGTTTCTCTGGCATGTAATCATCAGTACTTGTTAATGACATTTGCTTGTACCTTTGCACCGAAATCGTTAATTGCCTGCCAATCTGGCTGAATAGCCTGATAGTCAGACTCTGAGTAACCTAAGCGCACGGCTTGGTCGACAACAATTCTGGCTAAATCAAAATGGTGTGTGCGAGGGTGTGCAGCGAGGTAATCGCGTAACACAAGGCCAAGATCAATTGGCGCGCCTTGCTGTTTGTGAGCTTTTAACATCTCTGCAATTCGATCTGAAAGCAGGTCATTTACTTGCTCAAATTCTTCGTACTCTACGTCGATTGGTGCTTGTCCCATCACTTCGTCATCACGAAGCACGAGCGCTTCATCACGAAGATCCGTCAGCTTCTCAGCATCGGCGTAGGTCAATAACCAAGGCGCATCAAAGTAGTCAGTGACTGACTGACGCAAGCGCTGGCTAAAGGCGCGGTTTTTATCCATATCAATCGCGGTACGGATGAACTTGTGAACATGGCGGTCGTAGCCGATCCATAAATCGATGGCTTGTTGGCCCCAACTGGTGATTCGGTCTAGCTTCATCTGCAAGCCGAACAGGGTTTCGCCAACGAACTCGAGTTCATCGTCACCGTAAACAATTTCTTGAATATCGAGGATCTGTGTTTGCAGTTCATCCCCCGCCGCTTGCAAGGTGTCTTGCAATTCTTTTAGTGTGGACGAGGTTTCTGAAAGCAAGGTTTCACAGTTGTTAATCGCCTCTCGCCAATCCTTGTTTAAAAGGTCGGCAATTTGCTGTTTAACGGTTTGCTGCTGCTCATCCATAACACGTTGGTTAAGATCAATCTGATCGAAAATTTCACCAACAGAATACTTGAGCACGCCGTAAACATTCTTTCTCCAATGTCCTGGAGTTCCGCCTTTTTGTGCTGCTTCAATGGCTTTTGCCATCTCGTCCGCAACCATAGAAAGCTGGATAGACAGTTTTAACTTAGAGAACTGACGGTGGCGTAAGTAATAATCTGAAATACCAATCGCCAATGGTGATAAGCGATAAATACTCGCACCATCGGTGATTTCGCTGGTAAAGCGGCTAATCAACTTCTGTTTAACTAACTCGTTGATGGCATTGTTGGCACGAAACGCGGACGCTTCGCCAGTATCTTCAAACAGTCGAGTGACGATGGTAAATGCATCGTGCAGTTCACCCTCGCCCAACTCTTCATCGAACCTTTCATTGCTTAGTACTGCGATAGCAATCAAAAATGCTAAGCGCTCTGGTGGCAAGTTTAATGAAAAATCATGCTGCTTGACCCAGCCCACCAACTCATCAATTGGCTGCTCTTCGGCAGTTTGAGTCATTTCACTCATTGTGGTTCCTGTTACTGTTCTTCGTCATATCGAATGTATTAGATATGACGCCTATTTCTTTATGACGCGGGCTTCTTACGATTGCATAGCGCATGTTGTGGCTTCTTTTACCACATTCACCGCTGTTATTGCGCAGGTTTTTGAGCCCAAACGTGAATATAACGGCCTAGTGACAGATATGGCTCTTGGCGACATAGCTGTTTTTCCAGTTCCAATACATCTTCAAATTGGTAATCGCCCATGTACTCCATATTACCTATGTAGTCACTGAAAGAGCGAATGCCTGATTTACCACAGATTTCTAGACCAGCGTCTTCTATCCATTGATAAACCTCTTCCGGCTTCAAGCCTTTTTGTGGTTGCAGCTTAAACCGTTTTCGATGTGGCATCCCATTCAATACATGAGGAATGTTGCCACAAATCACATTTTTCAGGACTAATCCGTGGTGGTTGTAAAACATTATCGAGGCAACACCACCTGGCTTAACTTGTTCAAGCAATAAATCAAGCGCCTCTTTAGGATCGGCTAACCATTCCATTACGGCATGAAACATCACAAAATCGACTTTCTCATCGAGATGTTCTGCGACTTTTTGTACCGGTGAATGAATAAATCGATATTGCTCTAGCAAACCCGCTTCGCTGATACTTTCTTCGGCGAGCTTCAGCATTTCAGAAGAGAGATCACACAGAGAAACGTTATGCCCAAGCGACGCAATTTTTGCGACATCTGCGCAAGGCCGCCTCCAGCATCAAGCACATGCAGCGGCGAAGCTGATTGCTCAAACTTGCTCAAAGCTTGTTCTAAATCTTCCCATACGATGATCTGACGGATCTCTCCTTTGTCAGAGCCGTAAATATTTTTTGCAAATTTGTGGGCAATATCGTCGAAATTACGGTCTTCAGTCACGGCTACTTGAGTTATTATGTCCTATCGTGCCTGCTATTCTGTCACAGGAATTTCAGGAATAAAGAGGCGATGTCTCTTTTTACTACTAAGTGATGTTTTTTCGGACTATTCGGATATGTTTGAGCTGAAAAAAGTAGTGTCTTCGCTATTGATGCCACTGCCAGCAATGTTAATTCTCGCTTTTCTGGGTTTAGCCCTAGTGATGTTTACTACCAAAAGGAAGACTGGTTGCCTAATCACCCTCTCAGCCCTATGTGGTATTTTCCTAATCGCTTTCCAGCCAGTTTCTAGTCAACTTTTAATGCCAATGGAAAGGCAACACACCGCATTTTTACCTGTCGATGAAACCGTCGATTACGTGATGGTTCTTGGAAGTGGTCACGTCGTAGACGACCAAATTCCACCGACATCAGAACTTAGCCGCACCGGCCTGATGCGTTTAAGTGAAGGGATTCGTATTCTACGCCTCTACCCTGGTGCAAAACTCATTTTGTCTGGCTATGGCGCAGGCACTGAAGTAAGTAACGCAAGAATGATGGCTAAAGTGGCTTTAGCACTTGGCGTAGCAAAGCCCAACATCATTCTGCTTGAAACCGCAAAAGACACTTGGGAAGAAGCCCGCCAAGCCGCTGCGTTCGTTAAGAATAAAAGAATGGTGTTGGTGACTTCAGCGAGCCATATGACTCGCGCACTGAACGAATTCAATGCTGCTGGAATGAAACCACTGCCGGCACCAACTAACTACCTTGCACAAGAAGGTATAGTTGAGCCTTGGAACAAGTACCTGCCAAAAGCTCTTTACCTTGAGCAGACTGAGCGATACTGGCACGAAACTATGGGATTAGTTTGGCAAAGCCTGCGTGATTGGCTAGATACAAGCAATGACATTGTTGAAGAGCCGGTGATTCCAGAAGCTTCCAGCTTAGTTGAAGATGACGGTGAAGTTTCTGCGGCTCAGCCTCAGTAAGCCAATTGAATCTTTAAACTCATACTGAGCAGACTGAGTCGGCAAGTATTTTTAGGTTCTCTGTTCGTTAACAATGAAAGCTAAGCAATAAAAAAGCCGAGACATCAATGGTGTCTCGGCTTTTTACGTTTAAATTTCGTTGTTGATTAATCACTTCCGAAGGAAATCAATCACCAGCGAACATGTAACCTTCACCGTGAACCGTCACAAAAATTTGTGGGTTCTTAGGATCAAACTCCATTTTTGCACGCATACGACGAATCAATACGTCGATAGTACGGTCATTAGGCGCGTCCACTCGGTGGCTAATCATATTCAAAATACGTTCGCGGCTTAATACTTGGTTAGGGTAAGAAGACAATGCCACTAGCAGTTCGTATTCTGCTTTGGTCAATTTCACCGGTTCGCCGTTTTTGCTTAACGCACGACGAGGGATATCAAATGTCCACTCACCAAAACGAACCACAGACTCATCTGATATTTCTTCGACTGCGCCCGCTGCTGTTTTACGAGCAGCAGAAATACGCCAAAGTAGGTTTTTAACTCGAACTAATAACTCGCGAAGTTCGAAGGGTTTAGTAACGTAATCGTCAGCGCCCATTTCAAGGCCAACGATTTTGTCGATGCTATCCGTGCGTCCAGTAACTAAAATAATTCCAATGTCTGATTGACTGCGTAATTCGCGAGTTAGCATCAATCCATCTTCGCCTGGTAAGTTGATGTCCAGCATAATGAGGTCAACGTTGTTTTCTTCTAACACGTTTCTCATTTGAGCGCCGCTTTCTGCTTCGCTCACTGTGTAACCCTCGTTCTGGAAGTATCCAACCAGTTTACTGCGGGTTACCACATCATCTTCTACGACTAATACGTGATAGCTCATCTACACCACTTTTCTTATTTAATAGTTTCAGTGACTATTCTATTCATAACTAGTAACAATTCTAGTGGTACAGAAGATAAAAGCCAGAAACATGGATTTTTTTTGATACAAGACAATCTTAAACCTTGCTATTTATCGTCCATCGCAATTCAATATAGGCATTACTACTAACGAGTAACTTTGCGTTTCGCAAATAACCTTGTTATTCAGCCTTGGTGTGCTTATGCCCAAGTGACTTCAAGATGCATATAAGCAACATCACAAGACTAAGTCAGGATCTAACAAATGAAAGATACGAAAGCGTTCAACGAGCAAAGAGCAGAAATATACTGGTGGCTATCAAGCTTATTTGCCAAAGAGCTCACTCAAGAAGAACTCGATCACTACCACTCTGTTGAAATTCGTTCTTTCCTAACTGGTTTAGGCGAAAATGAGACACTAAAGCCAGCGATTGATAAGTTAGTGGATGCGCTGAACCGCCTACAAACTCGTGAAGATGCTCAGCTAGAACTGTCTGCAGACTTTTGCGATCTTTTCTTAAAGACAGATAAGCACGGCGCTCTTCCTTACGCTTCAATGTATATCGGCGAAACTGGCCTTTTGAATGATAAGCCAGCAAAAGATATGGAAGAGATCATGGCTAAGCACAACTTAGTTGTGAACCAAGATCTAAAAGAGCCAGCAGACCACATTGCTATCGAACTCGATTTCCTTGGTAACTTGATCATTCGTTCAAACGAAACGAATATTGAAGAAGAACTAGAGAATTCATTTGCCGCTCAACAGCAGTTTATCGAACAACAACTGCTGACTTGGTTACCAAAGTTCAACGTGAAATGTCATGACGTTGATGAATTCGGTTTCTACGCCTCCGTCTCATCGTTGCTACTCGCATTCTGTCAATTAGACACTCAATATTTAGCTGGTGAATAGCTTCTTGGATGACTAGGTAAATAAATTCAGTAGAATGTGACAATTCACCCGGATTTCTGGGTGAATTTTATTGCGAGTAATTTCTAGTCAGTCTAAAATTGTGACCGCAAACGATAAAATATGAAACATTCACGAAATGCTATGCTTATTAAAGTTCAGAGCATTTCGGTGTTAAGACAAGCCGCTCAATAGCGGTTTTTTGTTTTTTAGCACTTTAGTACCCAAAGAGCCCTACAAATTTAAGCTCTTAGTTAGGTAGCTTAACGGCTACTTTATTCCGTACTTTGGGAAAGTAGCTTCTAATAGGATAAAACCATGGCCACTATAAAAGATGTCGCTCGCTTAGCCGGCGTATCAACAACAACCGTTTCTCACGTAATCAACAAAACTCGCTTTGTTGCAGAAGCAACTCAAGAAAAAGTAAACAAAGCCGTAGATGAACTGAACTATGCACCAAGTGCTGTTGCTCGTAGTTTGAAGTGTAATACAACACGCACCATCGGCATGCTAGTGACTCAATCAACTAACCTATTCTTCTCTGAAGTTATCGATGGTGTTGAGAGCTACTGCTACCGTCAAGGTTACACTTTGATCCTGTGTAATACGGGCGGTATCTATGAGAAGCAACGTGACTACATTCGAATGCTTGCAGAGAAACGTGTAGATGGCATCTTAGTTATGTGTTCAGACCTAACTGAAGAACTAAGAGAGATGTTAGACCGTCACGCTGACATCCCTAAAGTTATCATGGACTGGGGCCCTGAGAGCTCTCAGGCTGATAAGATCATCGATAACTCAGAAGAAGGTGGCTACCTAGCGACCAAATACCTTATTGAACGCGGTCACTCTAAGATTGCATGTTTAAGTGGCCACTTAGACAAAGCAGCATGTGTTGAACGTATTGCCGGTTACAAGCGCGCACTCAACGAAGCAAAGATTTCTGCTGATGAAAATATGATCATCGAAGGCAACTTTGAGTGTGATACGGCTGTTCTTGCTGCAGAACAAATCGTTGAGATGGAAGATCGTCCAACAGCGGTATTCTGCTTTAACGATACAATGGCACTCGGCTTAATGAGCCGCCTGCAAGAAAAAGGCATTCGCATTCCAGAAGATATCTCAGTGATCGGTTACGACAACATCGAACTGGCTGAATACTTCTCTCCGCCGCTAACGACCGTTCACCAACCAAAACGTCGTGTTGGTAAGAATGCATTCGAAATTCTATTAGAGCGCATCAAAGACAAAGACCACGAAAAACGCGTCTTCGAAATGCACCCTGAAATTGTTGAACGAAGTACAGTTAAAACGTTAAATTAGTTGATAATTCGAGTTTAATTTCATCAAGCGCACCTTTAGGTGCGCTTTTTTTATCAGCAACTATAATGAACCCTTATGCATAAATGAAAGATCATTAATTGAAGCAATATCACATTTTGAAATATCAACTGTGAGCTTCATTCAACAAAAACTTTATTCTATTCAATCAGTCACGCACAGGGCAAACCACTCGAAAGAGTGAGACGCAAAGCTTCCGGCCTAAACCACTCGTTGGTATGGTAGCGGGGTTACCGATGGCAAAATGCAGTAACTACTAATAATTTAGTAATTTACGGCTTATTGACAATTTAATTGCAACATTTTGCTAATCTCTCGGACCTGCTTATTTGGTGGCGTAGTTCAAATACACCGAGATAAATAACATGGATAAACCGATACTAAAGGACTCGATGAAGTTATTTGAGTCCCTAGGAAAAATAAAATCACGCTCAATGTTTGGTGGCTTCGGTCTTTTTGCTGATGACACTATGTTTGCTCTGGTTGTAAATGACCAGTTGCACATACGCGCAGACAAAGGCACAACGAAACAATTCGAACAACAAGGGTTTCAACCGTACGTCTACAAAAAACGTGGTTTCCCTGTCGTTACTAAATATTTCGCTTTACCTGAAGGCCTCTGGCAAGACCAAGAGAAAATCTTGCAGCTTGCAACCACGTCTCTAGGTTTTGCTAAAGAAGAAAAAGCTGAGCAGTCTTCTGCTAAGCCGACCCGACTCAAAGATCTGCCTAATCTTCGACTCGCTACCGAGCGTATGTTGAAAAAGGCAGGGATCGATTCTGTAGAACGTTTATATGAATCTGGCTCTGTAAACGCATTTAACGCCATCAAAGAATCGCATGCGTCTTCTGTCAGTATTGAACTACTTTGGGCGCTAGAAGGCGCGATTAATGGTACACATTGGTCTGTTATACCGCAGCAGCGTCGCGAAGAGCTTATCAATCGCGTCAATTAACATTGTCAGTGCAATCTATATACATAACTAAGCCGCATTTACTGCGGCTTTTTTTATATCTGCTGAAAGTTAATCTATGCTTTGCCTGTCTATCTATACTATCGGTATGCATTGAAAATTTAGAGGAAGTATCAATGAGTAAGAAAATGATATTGGGTATTGTGTTGGTCGTAACCATCGTCTTGTTAGGCATCAATTTCGGCCAGTACTTAACGCTTGAAAATGCTAAGGCCCAACAAGCTGTGTTAAATGACTACATTGACAGCAACTTTATTGCGGCTGCCGCTATCTATTTTGTCGCGTATGTAATGATTACAGCTTTCTCCATTCCCGGTGCCGCTGTTGTGACCCTATTAGGGGCCGCGCTATTTGGCTTCTGGAACAGCTTGCTGCTGGTATCTTTCGCAAGTGCGATCGGTGCGACCTTAGCCTTCTTAAGTAGCCGTTACCTGTTGCGTGACTGGATTCAAACCAAGTTTGGTGACAAATTGGCGACGATTAACAAGGGGGTTGAAAAAGACGGCGCATTTTACCTGTTTTCTCTGCGTCTGATTCCTGTATTCCCATTTTTCCTTATCAACCTATTGATGGGTCTAACACCCATGTCAGTGAGTCGTTACTACCTTACGAGTCAAATCGGGATGTTACCGGGGACGGCGGTTTTCTTGAATGCTGGTACTCAGCTCGCAGAAATTGATTCACTTTCGGGCATCGTCTCCCCTTCAGTACTATTGTCATTTGCGTTATTGGGTATATTCCCAATAGTGGCTAAATGGTTGATGGGTAAGTTTCGTTCAGCGCCCGTAGCTGAATAATTTATAATAACTAAATAACACAGATAGCCGAATAAGGTTCTAATTCAATGAAAATCTTCAGTGCATCGAATCCGACAGAAGCTCATATCATCTGTGGGTTGTTAGAAAGCGAGAATATTGCCTGTGAAGTCCGTGGTGAGGGGTTGTTCGGATTAAAGGGGGAAATCCCATTCACTGAAGAAACTGACCCTTACGTATGGTTATATGAGCCAGAATTGGCCAGTAAAGCTCGCATGCTTGTCAATGACTACCAAAAGCAGCAAGATTCGATCATCTATGAAGAGTGGCGTTGTGGTGAGTGTCATGAAGTCAACGAAGCGCAATTCGGCTCTTGCTGGCAGTGCGGTGCTGCCTCACCTGAATAGCAGGGTTTCAGTGACCTGATAGAACGATTCGGTCAGATACCTCCTCCAATTAAAAACGGGAAGCTAAAGTTAGCTTCCCGTTTTTATTTCAATTCGATTAACTCATCATCTTTGATTTCACGCCTAGAAAATCACTGAATTTGTTTTTGAATAAACGCAATCGAACGCTGATTAAACTCTTCAGGGTTTTCCACGTTACACACGTGTCCACAATTCGGAATTTCTACTAGCTCACTCGACTCATGCGCTGCGACCATTTCTTTTACAGGCTTGATGAACATGTAGTCACGTTCTCCCATTAAATAAAGGGTTGGGATCGGCAATTCTCTGTCTTTGAAATACTTCATCAATGGGTTTACATCAGCCGTTAAGATAAACCAACGCTTAAACTCTTTTTGACACAGCTTTTTAGCTTCGCGGATAAAAAGATGACGAGACTCTTTTTGGCTCTTTTGTGGCATCACAACATAAGCAAAAAGGCTGTATAACCACATGTAAGGAATGATGTGCTTGCTGAGGTTACCCAACTTGATTAACACTTGAGAGCGAGTATTTAGCTTGGTGACAGCGCCACCCAGTACCATTGAACGTACACGGCCAGCCGCTAGTTCCGCAACGTTACGCACAATAATCGTGCCCAAAGACATGCCAACGAAATGTGCAGAACGGATTTTAAGATGGTCTAACACTTTAAGAATATCAAGCGTCACCGATTTGAACGTATAGCGATTCGAAATCAGCCCTTTAAGTATATTGTCTGATTTACCGTGCCCTCTCAGATCAATGAGAAGTAAGTTGAAATGCTGTTTATACGCTTTGATCTGCTTGAACCAGATGGAGGAACTGCCTCCTGCGCCATGCACAAATACAACCCACTCATCGCTCGTAGGGTGAGTAAATGTTTTATGAAATAGTAAACTCTCAGACATACCTATCGCTTTAATTATTGGAATGGAGCTATGCCTCATCACGAGGCGATGACTAAGGATATCACGCTATTAAGAACTTTAAGTGATAATAGTGTCAAACCTATCATTAGTCATGTGAATACCTACCTCACCTTTTCTACCTGACTAAAATGAGTTTGCAAGCTTTGTCTTCGTAAACGTGATGTGCTCTGACCAGGAAACAAAAAGGCACTCTACAATTAGAGCGCCTTCATTTATTACGAGCGGTTGTTGCTCGCCAGCTAATTTTAAGACTAAGTCAACAAGTTAAAGTGCTGAATGGTACATATCCAAGTATTCTTTAGCCGCATCTTCCCAACTAAAATCTTGCTGCATAGCATAAAGCTGAGCACGCTTAATTTCAGATGGGTTTTGTGCGTAAAGCAGTAATGAACGATGTAACACAGCCAATAACGCCTGCGGTGTTGGCTCTTCAAAAGCAAACCCAGTCGCGACTTCAGGATCCTCATCGTAATCATTCACACTGTCTTTTAAACCTCCCACAGAACGAACAATCGGCAAAGTACCGTAAGCCATGCTGTAGATTTGGTTTAAGCCACACGGTTCAAATTCCGAAGGCATCAAGAAGAAATCAGAGCCTGCTTCAACCAAGTGCGCAAGTTCATTATTGTACGCTTCCACGAACGAGAACTTATCTGAGTGAAGCGCTGATAGCTCTTTCAATTGACTCGCTAAAACCGGATCGCCAGTACCGACAATCACGATCTGCAGATCATTTTTCAAAAACTGTTCGATGATAGGCAGTAAGTAATGAACACCTTTTTGATTCGTCAAGCGACAAACCATGCCATAAACCGCGCAGTCGGCAACGGGTAAACCTACATCTTGTTGCAGTTTTTGCTTACAAGCTGATTTTCCGCGAGCCATGCTGTGCTTGGTCGCTTTGTATTTACGAGGCAGGAAAGCATCAGTTTCCGGATTCCAAGCCCCGTAATCACACCCATTCAAAATGCCGAACAGATCAGCCGATCTGTGTTGGAATTCTGCAGCCATACCGTGGCTACCTAATTCCGTTTTCAACTCTTCTGCATAGGTAGGACTTACTGCGTTCACTTTATCCGCGCACATCACACCAGCTCTTAGCATAGTGACATGAGTGTCACTCACTGAAGCTTCAGGCGCATGGTAACTGTGCATCTCTGGCAGGAATTGAAGTTCATCGTATGCGAACACACCTTTGAAAACCGCATTGTGGATCGAGATAACACTGCGCGTATTTTCAAAGAAATCGTGTTCTTGATAACGCGATTTAAGCAAGAAAGGAACGAAACCAGTATGCCAGTCATTTGCATGAATGATATCCGGTTGAAAACCAAGCTTAGGAAGCATATCAAGACAGGCTGCACTAAAGAACGAGAAGCGCTCTCCGTTATCAGCATAAGCTTGATTGTTTTCTGCGTACATTTCCGGGCGGTCGAAATACTTGGCACATTCAATACCAAAAACTGGAACGCCTTCTACGCTCAGTTTTTTAACTTGATAAGCCGTATGAGGCCAATGATCGAGTTCAGTCGATAAAATAACTTCTGCTGAATCAATGTTTGGAATGTTTCTATATGCGGGGATAGTCACTCGAACGTCCTGTTCGAGTGTTTGCAACGCTTTCGGCAGTGCCTTGGCTACATCAGCCAAGCCACCACTTTTAATCAAGCCTTCAACTTCAGACGCTACAAAAAGTACCGAGAGAGTCTTAGTAACCAACTCGTGCTCCTTTAGAAATCACTACAACACCATCGTCAGATACGTGGTAATGCTTTTTGTCTTCTGTCAGATTCACACCAATCTGTGTACCCGGTGCGATGTCTGCATCTTTATCAATGATAACGCGGCGCAAGATACAACCCTCACCCACTTTTACATCACCGAGTAAGATACTTTCGCTGATATCACACGCTGATGCGATATTGCTGCGGAAGCCCAATACACTCTTTTCAATACGCGAACCACGTACATAACTACCGCTACACACAAGGCTATCAATGATCTGAATTCGACCATTTGCCGAATCAGTAAACGTAGCTGGTGGTAGTGGCGGGTAATAAGTGTGTAGAGGCCATTTACGGTTGTATAGCGAGAATGGCGCATCTTTCTTAAGAAGGTCCATGTGCGCTTGCCAGTACGCGTCAATCGTACCTACATCGCGCCAGTAAACTTCTTCTTTCTCACCAGTAATACGGTTGGTGCTGAAATCATAAACAAACACATCACCACGTGGGAACATGTTTGGAATAATGTCTTTGCCGAAATCGTGTGTCGAACCTTCTCTATCAGCATCTTCCGTTAGTTCGGCAAAAAGCTCTTTCGCTTCGAACACGTAGTTGCCCATTGAAACGAGCGCTGATTCTGGATCGCCCGGGATCGACTTCGGATTTGCAGGTTTCTCTTCAAAGCCAATCATACGGCCGTCAGCATCAACCTCAATAACACCGAATTCTGATGCTTCAGCAAGCGGCATGCGCAATGCTGATACTGTTAGAGCCGCTTTCTTCTCTTTATGGAAATCAAGCATCTGTTTGATGTCCATCTTATAGATATGGTCTGAACCAAAAATACATACTTGATCAGGTTCTTCCAACTCCATAAAGCCCATGTTTTGGTAGATAGCATCTGCTGTGCCTTCATACCAACGCTTTCCTTTACGCATTTGCGCAGGAATTGGGTCGATAAAACGGTCTGTTATGCCACTGATATTCCAGCCTTTTTTCATATGGTGGAACAGTGACTGTGACTTAAATTGTGTTAATACGTAGATCTTCATTAGATCAGCATTAACGAAGTTGTTCAAAGCGAAATCAATTAAGCGGTAACTACCACCGAAAGGAACCGAGGGTTTGCTGCGAGATTCAGTTAAAGGTCTTAAGCGAGAGCCTTCACCACCAGCAAGAATCATTCCCAATACACCAGCCATTTTATTCTCCATATATCTATAGCTTGTCGATGTTAGTACTCGTAGAGGTATCTTCCTCTGGGGGATGAGCACCAACACTTATTTCGGTATTTAGCGAATATCCATTCACATACAGTGACAATATCCTAAGCCAAACGTTGTTATGTGTGCACTATTCTTTGCACTTGGTTTTATATACGTTATCGACTTTTCGGCCGAATTCAATTTTTAATACGCCATTCTGTGGTACGTAAGCTGATTGCTTTCCTAAGACTTAAAGCAGCTCACACTACACCGTCCAGACGAAACATTACATTAACACCCGACACACATCAGGTATACAACTAAACGCTGATCTGTGAGTTACAATATTTTAATTAAGTTACATTTTCGTTAAAGTTGCATAAGAAGATATGATTAATTGCCGCCATTAATTTCGCAGTGTGAATTTAATAAATCCCCACCGACGAAACACCAGGTCAACAAGTTGCATAATTAGTCATATTGAGATCAAAAAAAAGCAGCCATTAGGCTGCTTTTTCATCAATAACGTTCAGTTACTTCTCTTTAGGCTTTTTACGCTTATCCGTAACTTCCCACTTACCGTCGATGTACAACGCAGTCCAACCGGACGGTTTTCCATCTACTTCAGTACGAACGTAGTTTTCTTTAGTCTTACGACTAAAACGAACCACTGTCGGCTTACCATCAGGGTCAGCAACTGGCGCTGATGCTAGGTATTGGAACTTAGGTGAGATACGGTCTTTAAAACGAACCAACTCTTCCACTAATGGTGCACGTGTTTCACGTGATTTAGGGAAGTTGCTCGCAGCCATAAATAGACCAGAAGCACCATCACGAAGAACAAAGTACGCGTCTGAATTTTCACATGGAAGTTCAGGGAAATGTACCGGGTCTTCTTTCGGTGGCGCAACTTCGCCATTTTTTAGAATCTTACGAGTGTTCTTACAATCGTCATTGGTACAATCCATGTATTTACCAAAACGACCGTTCTTCAGAACCATGTCAGAACCACACTTGTCACACTCAACAAGTGGACCATCATAGCCTTTCACTTTAAATTCGCCGTGCTCAACCACATAACCTTCACAGTTCGGGTTGTTACCACATACGTGCATCTTACGCTTATCATCGATTAGATAAGCATCCATTGCCGTTTCACAAATAGGACAACGCTTTTTAGCTCGAAGTGCTGCTGTTTCAACGTCTTCTTCAAGCACGTTGATAATGCCTTCTTCATCACCAAGGTTGATTGTTGTCTTACAACGCTCTTTTGGTGGAAGTGCATAGCCAGAACAACCAAGGAATACGCCTGTCGAAGCAGTACGAATACCCATTTTACGACTACAAGTCGGACACTCAATATCGGTTTCCACGATATGATTTGGCTTCATGCCACCAGCGTCTTCGTCTAAATCTGCTTTTTCCAAATCGCCAGTAAAGTCTTCGAAGAAGTTATCTAGCACGCCTTTCCAGCTTGCTTCGCCTTCTGCGATTTGGTCCAACTTCTGCTCCATACGAGCAGTGAAGTCGTAGTTCATTAGGTCGTTGAAGCTGCCGTCTAGACGGTCAGTAACAATTTCACCCATCTTCTCAGCATAGAAACGACGCTGTTCAACTTTTACATAACCACGATCTTGAATCGTCGAGATGATAGATGCGTATGTTGAAGGACGACCAATACCACGCTTCTCAAGCTCTTTAACTAGCGCCGCTTCAGTGAAACGAGCCGGTGGCTTAGTGAAGTGCTGTTTAGGGTCTAGCGCGATCAGGTCAAGCTTATCGCCGATCTGAACTGCTGGAAGGATCGTATCTTCGTTCTTACCCATTGGACGCTGAACACGAGTCCAACCATCAAATTTAAGGATACGACCTTTCGCTTTTAACGTGTACTCATCGGCTTTAACGCTTACTGTCGTTGAATCGTATTGAGCTGGTGTCATTTGACACGCAACGAATTGATTCCAAATTAGCGAATAAAGCTTGTGTGCGTCTGCATCTACGCCGTTTAGGTCTTCCGACTTAACATCTACACTTGAAGGACGAATCGCTTCGTGGGCCTCTTGAGCGCCCTCTTTGCTGCCGTATACAAGTGCTTTAGGTGGAAGGTATTGCGCGCCGTACTCAGAACCAATGTATTCACGAGCGGCTTCTACAGCTTCTGAGCTCAAGTTAGTTGAGTCAGTACGCATATAAGTGATGTAACCCGCTTCATACAGGCGTTGAGCCAGCATCATGGTTTTCTTTACGCCATAACCAAGACGCGTACTCGCCGCTTGTTGCAGCGTCGACGTGATGTAAGGTGCAGACGGCTTACTCTTTGTTGGGCGGTCTTCACGTTTACATACTTCGTATTGCGCTTTTTCTAAAACGCTAACAGCAGCTTGTGTTTGCGCTTCATTTTCAGGTTTAAACGCAACACCGTCTTTCTGTGCAACTTGCAGTCTAAAGTCGGTTTTCTCTGCTGTTTTAGTATCAGCATGCACATCCCAGAACTCTTCAGGGATAAAGGCGTTGATCTCGCGCTCACGCTCTACCAGTAGTTTTACCGCTACTGATTGAACACGGCCAGCGGACAGGCCTCGTGCTACTTTTTTCCAAAGCAGAGGTGACACCATAAAGCCAACAACACGGTCCATAAAACGTCGTGCTTGTTGTGCGTTTACGCCATCAATATTTAGCTCACCTGGCGTTTCGAAAGCTTGTTGAATAGCATTCTTGGTGATTTCGTTAAAAACCACTCGCTTGTATCGCGTTTCATCGCCGCCGATGATCTCACGAAGGTGCCATGCGATAGCTTCTCCTTCGCGGTCCAAATCGGTTGCGAGATAAACATGGTCTGCGTTCTCAGCCAGTTTTTGCAATTCAGCGACGACTTTCTCTTTACCAGGTAGGATTTGATAGTTCGCTTCCCACTCTTTATATGGGTTGATACCCATCTTTTTGATAAGAGCTTTGCGATCTTTTTCTTTTTTGATACGAGCTTTGTCTTCTGGGCTCATACCCTTGGTTGAAACTGCAGCAGCCTTTTGACCAGTACTTTGACCTGCCGTTGGTAAATCACGTACGTGACCTACACTCGACTTAACGACAAAGTCTTTGCCAAGATATTTATTGATAGTTTTAGCCTTGGCTGGCGACTCCACTATAACGAGCGATTTACCCATATTGACTCTAACGTCCTTAATCACGATGCTTCAGCACCAACAATTTAGCTTGTGGGCTTTTACGCATGATATTCTAAATTCATTGCTTCTTTTTTTACTATTGTGCGAGATTACTAGAAGATCAACCGCTTTTTTCAAAATTGGATCTGATCGCTCGACAATTCGACGACTCATAGATAAAAGGGTCACAATATAAAGAAGCTATAAAGTACTCACTAAGAATACTTGCAAGAGCCTATTCATCAGGCATTACGTCTAAACGGGCTCATACTAAGCTTGTCCGCGAATCTAACGCGAGCCCCATTCAATTATTTTTGCCGTAAATCACAAAATAAATTGTGGATGTTTGAAAAGACTCTCTTAATCGGTTGTGAAATCATTGAATTTCTAGTTCGACACCATAAACTCAACGTTATATTCAGTTATCAGAGATAAACTCATGACAAAGAAAGTAATAGCAGAATTTGATTTACTGCTTATCGCAAACCAAATTATCCAATCACATGATGACTACATTGAAGGCATGCGCGCAAACAGCGTAGTAGAAAAAGACGATGTACTCGTCTTCAAAGGTGAATACTTCTTAGACAGCAATGGAATGCCGACCGAGAATACAACCGCGGTATTTAACATGTTTAAATACTTAGCGCACCACCTTTCGAAAGAATTTACAATTCAGCAATAATTAAAAAGCTTGCCACTTAGGCAAGCTTTTTTGTTCCTAAACCTTTACATACTAAGCATTTTTATAGACTTAGCATTTTCAGCTTGTCGAAGTAATCAGGGAATGTCTTTGACGTACAACCTGGATCATTAATCGTCACAGGCGTATCGCTCAAGGCAACCAGCGAGAAACACATCGCCATACGGTGATCATCGTAAGTATCAATCGCCGCATGAGTCAGTTCAGCCACAGGGTTAACAATAATGTAATCTTCACCCTCTTCCACTTCAGCGCCGACTTTGCGTAGCTCTGTTGCCATTGCAGCCAAGCGATCTGTCTCTTTCACACGCCAGTTGTAGACATTACGGATTGCCGTTGTGCCTTTCGCAAACAATGCGGTTGTCGCGATAGTCATCGCAGCATCTGGGATATGGTTATAGTCCATATCAATGCCTTTCAGCTCGCCACAACGAGAAATAACGTAGTCGTCACCCCATTCGATTTCCGCACCCATTTTCTCAAGCGCATCAGCGAATTGGATATCACCTTGGATACTGTTTTTACCAATACCAGTGACCTTAATCTCACCACCTTTGATAGCAGCGGCTGCAAGGAAATATGACGCAGATGATGCATCACCTTCAACCAAGAAATCACCCGGTGCCGAGTAAGATTGCCCGGTAGGAATCACAAACTCTTGGTAATCATTATTGATCACGTCCACACCAAATTGCTTCATGATGTGCAGCGTAATATCGATGTAAGGTTTAGAAACCAATTCACCGTCAATTTTAATGGTCACTTCACCTTCAGCTAAAGGCGCAGCCATCAAAAATGCCGTCAAAAATTGACTAGAGATCGAACCGTCGATAGAAACCGTACCGCTCTTCAAACCGGTACCTGTGATCTTCAATGGCGGGTAGTTTTCGTTCTCTAAATATTCAACGTCGGCACCGGCTTCTCGTAGTGCTGTTACTAAGTGGCCAATTGGGCGCTCTTTCATGCGAGGCTCACCAGTAAGAACGTATTCACCGCGACCTAAACATAGTGCAGCCGCCAACGGACGCATCGCCGTACCCGCGTTACCTAAGAAAAGCTCTAGGGCTTTGTCACTTGAGAATGCACCACCAACACCTGTCACTTCACAAACGGTTTTGTCTGCAGACAACTGATAATCAACACCTAACTGAGTCAATGCATTCAACATATGACGAATATCATCACTGTCTAGCAAGTTTGTTAAGCGAGTGGTTCCCGTAGAAAGTGCAGCCAAAAGAAGTGCACGGTTGGAAACGCTTTTTGAACCAGGTAGGTTAACTTCCCCGTTCACTTTTTGAATTGGTTGTAACGTAAGGCTTTCCATTAAATCTTATAGTCCTTGTACCACCCGAAGTCACTGGTGCGTATTTATTTTCGGGTGATGAATAATTCTTCGTACTTGCAGACTAACGAACTTTTCCAACGAACTCCAGAGCTAATCCGGCCCAAACCGGTGATTAATTAGCCAATCAATCGTATTTATATACTAGTACGCGAGATCAACTCGAACACCATCTGAAAAATAGAGAATTCGTACATCATCGCCTCGGTTGAACAGCATCGAGTTATCGACATCTTGGATAATGTTGACCAACTTGTCGTCTTTGGTTTTGACCAATAACTCGACCAGTTTGTACTCTACTTTATATTGTGTGTTACCTCGGTTACGAGCAATACCCGCACCTGCTACTGCACCTACAGCTGTCGCCACTTCTTTACCAGTGCCGCCGCCAAACTGGTTACCAATCAAGCCACCAATCGCCGCACCTAACAAGGTTTCCCAACCATTCGCTTTCGACTCAACGATCTCTTGCTGAGTGATGTATCTGACCGTATCAATCTCACCATAAACCACCTCGTTTACTGGTCGAGCTTGGTTTCTGTTGTAAGCTGCATTTGCCAACATGGGCAAAACAAGTAAAATCCAAAGCAACTTCTTCATGGTAAAACTCCTAAAGACCTCTTGGTCAGTGATTAATCTGTAATGCGGTACTTATGACTATATACCTAACCGAACTTGATACTACTAGTATAGAGTTTCCTTCGCCTTTCGACGCGCTTGATGACCCCAACGGTCTGCTCGCCTTCGGTGGTGATTTATCACCAATGCGAATTTTAAACGCTTATAGCCAAGGTATATTTCCATGGTATGGCCCAGGTGAGCCTATACTTTGGTGGAGCCCTGCACCGCGAGCGGTATTTAATCCTAAGACATTCGAACCGTCAAAAAGTCTTAAAAAGTTTCAAAGAAAGCACAATTACCGAGTCAGCATCAACCAAGCGACGGACAGAGTAATTGGTTATTGCTCTTCACTAAGACCCGAAGAAGAAACCTGGCTAAACAGCGACATGCAGTCAGCCTACCGCAAACTCGCTTCATTAGGTTTCTGCCACTCGGTTGAGGTTTGGCAAGATGATGAACTGATCGGTGGACTTTACGGCTTACAAAGAGGCCAAGTCTTTTGCGGTGAATCGATGTTCAGCCTAAAGACCAATGCCTCTAAAATTGCGCTGTGGTACTTTTGTAAACACTTTACCCGATTCGGCGGACAACTGATTGATTGCCAAGTCATGAACCCTCACTTGGAATCCTTGGGCGCTATCGAGGTTGATAGGGATGAATTCCTAGGCTCTCTGCAATTACTCAAAGAGTTCTCCGTTGACGATGCATGCTTTAAAACCCAATGGCTAAAGGAAATGCCTTAATGAATCCAGATTTACAACAAATCAGAATTGGATTAACAGACAATCACGCTTGCAGCTACTTACCTCACTTCGAAGAGAGAGTGGCGGTCACGCTTGACGAACACATGCACACCTCAGATAACTATGAAGTTCTGCTTGCGAATGGATTTCGCCGCAGTGGTTCAACCATTTATAAGCCACATTGCGATAATTGCTCAGCATGCCAAGCGATTCGGCTTTCAATTCCTGAGGTTAAGCTTTCCAAAAGCCAACGACGGATCCTTAACAAAGGAAAATCACTACGTTGGGAACTGAAAGATGAGATGGATGACAACTGGTTTGACTTATACAGTCGCTATATCACCGCTCGTCACCGTTCGGGAACCATGTACCCACCCAAGAAAGAAGAGTTTCTACAATTCTCTAAAAATGAGTGGCTTACTACAAAGTTCATGCACATCTATGATGAGAACAAGTTGGTTGGTATCGCCGTAACCGACATCATGGCTCACTGTACGAGCGCGTTTTATACCTTCTTCGCTCCTGATATAGACATTTCGATGGGAACACTTGGCGTTCTATTTCAGATCCAACATGCCCAGAAAGAACAAAAACAATGGTTATATTTGGGTTATCAAATCGATGAATGCCCTGCGATGAACTATAAAGTACGATTTCAACGTCATCAAAGGCTAGTAAATCAGCGGTGGCAAGGGTAGAATACGCGACAACTTTACATATTTTGATTTTAACGGCACAATCAAGCCGTTGAAAACCGCCAAATTTCGAAAGAGGATTAGATGGCTAAAGAAGACGTAATCGAGATGCAAGGCACTGTCCTTGATACTCTACCAAACACAATGTTCCGTGTTGAGCTTGAAAACGGTCACGTAGTGACAGCACACATCTCTGGTAAAATGCGTAAGAACTACATCCGTATTCTTACTGGTGATAAAGTAACTGTTGAGATGACTCCATACGACCTTTCTAAAGGCCGCATCGTCTTCCGTGCTCGTTAATTTTTAATTAGCGAATACAATAAGAAGCGGAGCTTAAGGCTCCGTTTTTTATTGCCTGAGCTTTTTACTACACAAGCACATCAATCTCGCATCTCGCAAGCATAAAAAAACGCACAACCTAAGTCATGCGTTTTATATTTAAGCCTTTGATTTATCAATCACTTCGTTAGTGCATGACCTCTTCTTTAGCACCAACATAGATGAAATCCAATTCGTCTTTTTTCAGGGATACTTTAACCGTACCGCCATCAACCAAGCTACCGAACAGTAACTCGTTAGCAAGTGGTTTCTTAAGCTTCTCTTGAATAACACGTCCCATTGGACGAGCACCCATGGTCTTGTCATAGCCTTTATCAGCTAACCAGTGACGAGCATCCTCAGAAACCTCTAAAGACACGCCACGAGCGTCCAGTTGAACCTGAAGCTCGACAATGAACTTATCAACTACTTGGCTAATCACACTTGGGTCAAGGCTGTTGAACCAAATGATATTATCAAGACGGTTACGGAACTCAGGAGTAAATACCTTCTTGATTTCGCCCATCGCATCTGGCGCATGATCTTGTTGGATCAGGCCGATCGATTTCTTCTCGGTTTCAGCCACACCTGCGTTGGTCGTCATCACTAGAATCACATTACGGAAGTCCGCTTTGCGACCATTGTTGTCAGTTAGCGTGCCGTTATCCATTACCTGCAGTAGCAAGTTAAAGATATCTGGGTGAGCTTTCTCGATTTCATCCAGTAACACAACAGAGTGCGGGTTCTTGATTACGGCATCCGTTAGCAAACCACCTTGGTCGTAACCAACATAACCAGGAGGCGCACCAATCAAGCGGCTCACTGAGTGTCGCTCACCGTACTCAGACATATCAAAGCGCAGAAGCTCAATACCCATCAACTTAGACAGCTGAACAGTCACCTCTGTTTTACCGACACCAGTAGGACCAGCAAACAAGAATGAACCAACAGGTTTATTGTCTGCACCCAATCCAGCACGGGTCAGCTTAATCGCTTCACTCAATACATCGATTGCAGGGTCTTGTCCGAATACCAACATTTTCATGCGCTCATCCAGTTTCTGGAGTGTATCTTTGTCTGAAGACGATACTGACTTTTCAGGAATACGCGCCATTTTCGCAACCATTGACTCAATATCAGCCACGCTTACCGTTTTCTTACGACGGCTTGCAGGTGCCAAACGACTACGAGCGCCCGCTTCATCGATTACGTCAATGGCCTTATCAGGAAGGTGGCGTTCATTAATGTATTTAGCTGACAGTTCCACAGCGGCACGCAACGCTTTGTTGGTGTAGCGCACTTCGTGGTGAGCTTCGTATTTTGGCTTCAAGCCAATCAGGATCTTGGTCGTATCGTCTAGCGATGGTTCAATAATATCTATTTTCTGGAAGCGACGAGCTAAAGCACGCTCCTTCTCAAAAATACTGCTGTACTCTTGGTACGTTGTTGAACCGATGCAACGTAATTTGCCACTGCTTAGTAATGGTTTAATTAAGTTTGCCGCATCAACCTGACCACCCGATGCAGCCCCGGCACCGATAATGGTGTGGATCTCATCGATGAACAGAATCGCGTCTTCTTCTTTCTCCAGTTGCTTAAGAATCGCTTTAAAACGTTTCTCAAAGTCACCACGATATTTGGTTCCGGCTAACAGTGAACCGATATCTAGAGAATAAATTACGCTGCTCTGAATGATTTCAGGCACTTGTCCTTCAACGATGCGCCATGCAAGACCTTCCGCGATGGCAGTTTTACCTACCCCCGCTTCACCCACTAACAGAGGGTTGTTCTTACGACGACGACACAGAACTTGGATAGTGCGTTCCAGCTCTTTGTCACGACCGATTAGTGGGTCAATATTGCCCTGCTTTGCGACTTCGTTAAGGTTAGTAGCAAAATTTTCTAAACGGTCTTCAGAGTTAGCTTCTTCAGCATTTTCTGCACCACCAAATGAATCGGATGATGAAGGACTGTCGCCTTCGTTGCTCGCTTTGGTAATACCGTGTGAGATGAAGTTAACAATATCTAAGCGACTAATGTCGTTTTTCTTAAGAAGATATGCCGCGTGAGATTCTTGCTCACTAAAAATAGCCACAAGTACGTTAGCACCTGTTACTTCGCTGCGACCTGAAGATTGAACATGAAAAACAGCGCGTTGAAGTACTCGTTGGAAGCTCAACGTAGGCTGAGTTTCGCGAGTTTCGTCGCTTTCAGGGATAAGTGGGGTCGTTTGATCGATAAAAATATCGAGCTCATTGCGAAGAGCATCGAGATCAGCCTGACAAGCTTGGAGCGCTTCCTTGGCCGCATCATTTTCTAATAATGCTAGTAGGAGGTGTTCGACAGTCATGAATTCATGTCGCTTGTCTCGCGCACGAGCAAATGCGCCATTTAAACTCGTCTCTAATTCTTTATTTAGCATAAGTACCTCCTAAGGGAACAACAGTGTTGTTCGAGCAATTTATACTTGCTCCATTGTACATAGTAGCGGATGCTCATTTTCCTTTGAGTACATCGTGACCTGCGCTACCTTTGTTTCCGCTATTTCAGCACTGTATGTGCCGCATATAGCTTTACCTTCATAATGAACCTTGAGCATCACTTCCGTTGCTTTTTCGATATCTAGTGAGAAGAATCGCTCTAGGATCTCGATTACAAAGTCCATGGGCGTGTAGTCATCGTTATTCAACACAACGTTATACATCGCCGGTGGCTTTACTTTTGTTGCTTCTTTCTCCAGTAAATCTGAGCCTGGAGATGCCCATTCAAAGTTTCTGCTCATATCGCTTTGCTAAGGGTTATTTTTCGGAAGTCGTGAGTGTTTACCTAACTCAAATTTACCACATTCACGCTTTACCGTGTACTAAGAAACTGCACCTAGAAACAGTACCAAAAAATATTCCTCTATACTGAGCCTAATCCACCATTTCCATCGCTGCAAATAAAAGATCTCGATTAACAAGATTAACATATGTGATTGATTAAAAAGACGCCATAACTATTGATACTAACGATAAGATTACCGCTAAGTTACTATTTGGTTAATAGTTTGCGGTTAATCTCGAATGTGATTTGTTATTAAAATTGATCACTTTTATACCAATTTACTATTGACTGTGCTCAATCATTAGCTACATTGGAGCTAAAAGGTTTTTTAATACACTTTTGCAACATGAATTAAAATCAGTAACACGCTTCAAAAATTAACAATAAGGAATAATTACGCAGGGTAGCGTTAATTTCCGTAAGCAATGTACGAGATTCAAGCTATTAGCTGAAATTCTTTAGCTGGTAGGAATGATATCAATCGCACTTACAACAATTGATATAACAACGTTAGTAACAAAATGCATGAGGGATGTATAGCATGGCTACAGGTACAGTAAAATGGTTTAACAATGCCAAAGGGTTTGGCTTTATTTGTCCAGAAGGTGAAGACGGCGATATTTTCGCGCACTACTCCACAATACAAATGGAAGGTTATCGAACCTTAAAGGCTGGTCAGCAGGTCGACTATGAAGTAGAAAGTGGACCTAAAGGCTCGCATGCTAGCTCCGTTGTTCCTGTAGAAGGCAGCGCCGCAAAATAGGCGAATGCAAACTCATGTTAACCTCCATCAGTCGTCATTAACGGTGACAGGTAAACAGAATATTGAAACCGCTCATTTAATACCTGTAACACAGGATTACGTGAGCGGTTTTTTTCGTTTTGGGGGCTCTAAAGTTGCTCACTGGACAATGAGCTCGAAGAGCTACTCCCCTTAAGCTAGGTCTTAAGAAGTATTAGACAGAAAAAAGACGCTTTAACATTATCGTTAAAGCGTCTTTCGTTTTGACTTTATCTATAACTTAGCTATCAGCCTAAGCAACTCGTTAGCAAATCACGTTCATGAGTGACTAACGATGAGTCCAATCACTATGCATCAATAAACGCGTTTAGCGTTGAGCTTGGGCGCATTAGTGTTGAAACCAATGCATCGTCAAGTAGGTAGTAACCACCTAAGTCGCCAGCCACACCTTGAGCGTTGTTCAGCTCTGCAACGATCGCTTCTTCACTTTCAGCCAGTTGACTTGCCACACCTGCAAACTCAGCAGCAAGATCAGCGTCAGCCGTTTGCTCAGCAAGCGCCTTAGCCCAGTATGCCGCTAGATAGTAGTGGCTACCACGGTTATCAAGCTCACCTACTCGACGTGAAGGAGACTTGTTGTTATCAAGGAACTCACCCGTCGCTTTATCAAGCGCATCAGCTAGAACTTGTGCTTTAGCGTTACCTGTTACTACGCTCAGGTGCTCTAGAGATGCCGCTAGTGCCAAGAATTCACCTAGAGAATCCCAACGCAGGTGGTTTTCTTTCTCTACTTGTTGAACATGTTTAGGAGCAGAGCCGCCAGCACCTGTTTCAAACAGACCACCACCGTTCATTAGTGGAACAATCGATAGCATCTTAGCTGATGTACCAAGCTCTAAAATCGGGAACAAGTCAGTTAGGTAATCACGTAATACGTTACCAGTAACCGAAATAGTATCTAGGCCTTCTTTGATACGAACCAGTGAGTATTGAGTCGCTTCAAGTGGAGCAAGGATCTTAATTTCAAGACCATCGGTATCGTATTCAGGAAGGTATGCTTCAACTTTCTTGATAAGCTGAGCATCATGTGCGCGTGACGCATCTAGCCAAAATACCGCTGGAACACCCGATGCACGAGCACGCGTTACCGCAAGCTTAACCCAGTCTTGGATTGGTGCATCTTTAACCTGACACATACGGAAGATATCGCCTTCCTCTACGTCTTGCTCAAGAAGCACAGCGCCTGAAGCGTCAACAACTTGAACCTGACCAGCAGCTTCAAGGATGAAAGTCTTATCATGAGAACCGTACTCTTCCGCTTTTTGAGCCATCAAGCCAACGTTTGGTACGCTACCCATCGTTGTTGGATCGAACGCGCCGTTCTCTTTACAGAAATCAATAACCGCTTGGTAAATGCTCGCGTAGCTACGATCTGGGATCATTGCTTTGGTATCTTTTTGCTTACCTTCTGGATCCCACATTTGACCAGAAGAACGCAGCATTGCAGGCATAGATGCATCCACAATGATATCGCTTGGTACGTGTAGGTTAGTAATGCCACGGTCCGAATCAACCATCGCTAGTGGTGGCTGAGTCTCGTATACCGCTTGCAGGTCAGCTTCGATTGCTTCTTTCTGCTCTTGAGGAAGCGCATCAATCTTCGCGTAGACATCACCGATGCCGTTATTTACATCAACGCCTAGCTCTTCAAACAGCTGACCGTGTTTAGCAAATACGTCTTTGTAGTAAACCTTAACCGCGTGACCAAAGATCACTGGGTCAGATACTTTCATCATCGTCGCTTTCAAGTGAAGAGAAAGCAGTACACCTTGCTCTTTAGCCGATGCGATTTCTTTTTCGAAGAATGCAACCAAAGCGGCCTTATTCATCACTGACGCATCAATGATCTCTTTATCTTGCAGTGCAAAAGCTGGCTTCAATGTTTTCTTCGCACCATCTTTGCCAACGAATTCAATGCTAACTTCTGTAGCACCTTCAATGGTTACTGACTTTTCGCTACCGAAGAAGTCTTTGTCGTCCATACTTGAAACGTGCGACTTAGAATCTGCAGACCAAGCACCCATTGAGTGTGGGTTCTTCTTCGCGTAGTTTTTAACAGAAAGTGGAGCGCGGCGATCCGAGTTACCTTCACGCAATACTGGATTTACTGCACTGCCTTTGATTTTGTCGTAAGTCGCTTTTACTGCTTTCTCTTCGTCAGTGTTTGCTTCTTCTGGGTAATTAGGAAGTGCGTAACCTTTTGACTGTAGCTCTTTGATTGTTGCTTGAAGCTGAGGTACAGATGCAGAGATGTTTGGAAGCTTGATAATGTTTGCTTCTGGTGTCTTAGCCAATTCACCTAGTTCTGCTAATGCATCACCAATACGTTGCTCTTCGTTCAAATAGTCAGGGAAGTTGGCAATAATACGCCCTGCAAGTGAAATGTCGCGAGTATCAACGTTAATACCAGAAGAAGCTGTAAAAGATTGAATGATAGGCAGCAGAGAGTATGTTGCTAGCGCCGGAGCTTCGTCTGTAATGGTATAGATGATCGTTGGTTTTTCAGTAGGCATGAAATTTCCCTATAGTTCTTACAAGCTCATTTAAAGTAGTGAGCGTGTTATAAATTGACCAGTAAGCCACTCTAAGAGTGAAAACTGCTTACTCGATAGTCGTACTCTATCTTATTTTTCATACAATCTTGATGACAGCATGAACCAAATCCGTGAGTGCGTTGTTATAATAAAACACGAAGGTATAATTAAACAAATCAGGCTTAAGAGTCCATCAACTTGTTCTATTTTGTGTCTTTTAGGCGCGCAAATGATAGCTCAATTCCGTTTCAGTGAAAACTTTTCAGCACACTTCGTTTACATTTTTGCAAGGTAGTTAACATGTCTACTCGCTCACGCAGCGCATCTCGTTCAGACAAACCGGCTCGTTCTGGTGCAACATTAAAACAAAGCGGTAATAGACAAAGCCGAAGCAGTGATAAGAATAACACTGGCAATTCGCACAACAAATCTCACTCAAGCAAGCACCGATATAAAGGCAAGCCTACCAATGCAAAACCTAAGGTTGCGCTCGAAGATCGCAAAGTAATTCTGTTCAACAAGCCTTTCGATACTCTAAGCCAATTTACAGATGGCGAAGGGAGAAAAACGCTAGCGGACTTTATTCCAGTGAAAGACGTTTATGCTGCAGGTCGCCTTGACCGCGACAGCGAAGGGTTAATGGTCTTGACCAACGATGGTATTTTTCAAGCTAAGCTAACTCAACCAAACTCAAAATCCCCAAAGACTTACTGGGTACAGGTTGAAGGCGTACCTTCTGAGGAAGATTTAGATAAATTGAGAAAAGGTGTCGAACTAAAAGACGGCATGACACTGCCCGCTCAGGTTGAGGTGATGTCTGAACCTGTTGTGTGGGATAGAACCCCTCCAGTACGCTTCAGAGCCGCGATACCGACAACATGGTTGGCTATTACAATCATTGAAGGACGTAACCGTCAGGTAAGACGAATGACAGCCAATATCGGCTTCCCTACCCTGCGTCTTATCCGTTACTCAATGGGTAATATGAATGTGGGGCAGCTGCAGCCTGGTGAGTGGAAAGAGATTTAACTCATAGCAATATATTAAAGCGAGATTTACGTCTCGCTTTTTTGTACGTGAAGATTGATTACTCTTGGTCAATCATCCATTTACGGAATACTTTACGGTCTTCTTTTGAAGTGCTCAGATACAAAGCTTTAAGTTGTTTCAAAGACTCCGATTTATCTACAACCTGAGCTGATGTGTTAGCCGTTAAACCTTCAGCGTTTACTAGCGTGTTTTCTTCTAAACTTGTAGCATTAACCTTAACTGCAGGACGAACTTGGTTTTCTACAACTAAATAACTCATGGTTACAGCAGCAGCACCACCAACTTTATTATATTCTGTAGCTTCTTCAGAATAACTTCTATTTAGTTGAACTCCGTCACTAGCTAAAATGTCTTCATTTTTGATTAAGGCTTGTCCTTGCTTGTTTTTAATTTCCCAATTCAAGTTTCCAATGTTTTCTTGAGCAGAACGCAAGTTTTTAAACTCAGGCATAGATAAGGTAAGTTCTTCGTTTTTTGCCTCAAATTTAGCGATAATAACAGAACTGTAGACTTTCCTTTGATTATCTCTTTCATCAAATACTGGTTCATATTGAAAAACGATTTGGTTTTCACCGTCAGGTAAAAGCACTGTCTTATCTGCAGAAAACAACCCTTGTTCAAAGTCAGGAACACTCATGTTTACTGAAAGTAAATTTACATTTTCAGGGACATCCAATATTACTTCGGCATCAACTACTGTAGAAGCAACTAACAGCCCCAAAAAAGAATATTTGAAACTTTGCATTATTGTATCCATCCTTATAAAAAATAGGCAAAAAAAAGCCCAACTCTATGTTGGGCTTTTTCTAACAATATATCAAATTACCAGTAAACACGAGCACCGATACCGAAATTGTTTTCGCCCTCAACAGTCTGAGGCGCTACAACCATATCACTACCTTGAGCGGTGAAACCTAGAGTACTACCGTCTGCATAACCATACTCAGCATAGACACGTGCCCAGCTAGCGTACTTGTATTCAGCACCAACGTAAACAACGTTGCTATCTTCTAATAAATCGTGATCTTGAGACACGAACTCATAACCACCATATACTGTTGTTTTATCAGCAACGCCATACGTAGCAGCTACTGAGAAACCTGTTTGGTCTGCTTTATCAATAGCAGATTCAACAGAAGATGCCGCAACAGTTGCACCAACTGTTAGAACATCTTTAGAGTACTCAACAGTACCTTCGTAGTATGTGTTCTCAAGGCCTGTAAAACCAGAACCAGCTACATCATCAGTTGTTTGACCACCACCAACGTGGATATTTACGTCACCAACAGAAAAACCAACGTAAAGTTCAGCTAGCTCTTGATTAGAATCATCTTCTGCTAATCCGTATCCTGCTTTTACCCAGAAGTTGTCAGAATCGTAAGAGTACTTTACTTGTGAGCCATGAAGAGCACTGTTCAAAGCAGAGTAAAGCAGTGCAGAACCACCAAAGAAGTATGAGTAATCAGCGCCGTATACATCATCTGATGTAGTCCATTGCTTACCAAATTTGATTGTTCCCGCTTGATCGCTGCTAAAGCCAAAAATGTGGTTACGTACATACATGTCGCCACTGTCTTTCAATGCAAATTCTACTTTACCAAGAACTTTAAGATCATCAGATACATTATATTGAGCGTCAACACCAGCACGCGAAGAACCTGAACCTAATTTGGCATCTTGCCCGTCTAGGAACTTAAGCTCTGTACGTAGTTGACCGTAAAAGTCTACTGCGCCGTCTTCTGATTTATAAATTTCCGCTGCGTTTACTGAGCCTGCTGCTGCAACAACTGCAAGTGCTAATAGAGTCTTTTTCATAATAAATCCACTGCCTTTTCTAAGAATGGGAGATCCTTGCCCGGTTCCCTTTTATTTTTATGACTGGTCATTACCACTCTTTGTTGGTTAATCACCGTCACTAAATTTCGAGGTCTAGATTGCAAAAGATTATCCTGCGTGTCAAATAAACTAAAAACAAACCTAAAAAAAACACAAAACTTTCAAAATCAATCGCTTACATTTTTTTTCATTGTTTTACGAGCAGCTTATCCTTAGTTTTATCAGGAAATATAATAATCCAAAAAAAGAACAAAACAGCATTTAACACCACAATTAACTCATGCAAACGTCAATTTTCAGAACTTAACACCTACAAGCCAGTCTTTTTTAATATTTATATTTCGCAACATAAATAAAATAGTTAAGTTCCTGATGGTTCAGTTTTTTTTTGTGAACAAGATCTACCTTTGATTCAAAAGCAAGCTATTTCACCGTAAATGTACCGACTAGTGATATGTGCTACTATCCTCGCTCCGTTACGTAGGTCACAGTATGCTAACTACTAAAATTCAAAAATCTATTCGCACCAGTTATCAAAACCTCCAAGATCAGTTGGACAACTTTGTACCTAGACGTGCTCAAAATTACCTTGTTGCAGAAATAGCGAAGACACTTTGTGGTCAATACCACAAACGTAATCGCATGATCGTTGCAGAAGCCGGGACAGGGATCGGGAAATCACTGGCTTATTTAATGGCTACTATTCCTGTCGCTGTGCTCAATAATCGAAAAATAGTCATATCGACGGCGACGGTTGCGCTACAAGAACAGCTCGTCAATAAAGATCTCCCTCTATATAGAAGACTGACTGATCGAGAGTTTTCTTTCATATTAGCGAAGGGTAGACAGCGTTATTGTTGCTCCGAAAAGCTAGCCGCTGCCTGCGGGGTTGATGGCGGACAAATAGCCATGTTCGAATCTAAGCCAAAGAAGAAAGATATCGAGCAACTTCAAACCATGTATCGAAGCCTAACCCAAGGTAAATGGGATGGTGACCGCGATTCGTGGCCAAAACCCATCGACAACATGATTTGGCAGATGATTGTTAGTGATAAGCACAGCTGTAATAACAGTATGCCTACTCATAGAGACTGCCCTTTCCAAAAAGCGCGCTCAGAGCTAGATAAAGCAGACGTGATTATCGCCAATCACAGTTTAGTGATGGCAGATGCTGACTTAGGCGGCGGTGTGATACTGCCTGAGCCAGAAAATAGCATCTATATATTCGATGAAGCTCACCATTTACCGCATGTAGCCAGAGATCACTCTTCTGCGGCGGCAAGTCTAAAGGGTGCCGCTTCATGGTTAGAGCGTTTAAACCAATCCATCACTAAGCTTTCAGGCCTCGCTGACGAGAAACGTGTCCACCGGTTTCGAAATGAACTGCAAGACTCAGTGCAACAGCTGATCCCTACCCTGACTCAAATGAGTAAACAGTTTGACGCTAACCACTTTGAAGACGGCTTGTATCGCTTCGAACATGGCGACTTACCAGAGTGGCTTGAGAATGAATCTAAAGATCTCAAGCAGCTCACGCAAAAGGCGAGCCAAGCCGTTGCGAAGATTGCAGACCTAATTGCAGAACGAGTTAAAGACGGCGAGCTTTCAGCAAAACTTGCAGAGCCTGCGTTGGCAGAAATTGGCTTCTATATACAAAGAACAGAAAACCTTGCTCAAGTTTGGCGCTTAATGGCTGAACCGAAGAGAGAAAAAGGTGCTCCTTTGGCTCGTTGGCTCGAACTGAATAAAGAAAGCGAAGGCGATTTCGTTGTGAATGTTTCGCCACTAGAGGTAGGTTGGCAACTGGATCAACAAATCTGGAGCCGCTGTGTGGGTGCCGTATTAGTATCTGCGACCATGAGGGCGCTCAACTCTTTCAGCTTTTTCTGTCATCAAGCAGGTATCAGCCAAAAAGCAGAAGATGGCGTACAGTTTTTGGCTTTGGCATCACCGTTTGATTACCAGAATCAGGCTGAGCTTATCGTTCCAGCAATGAAGTACGAACCACAAGCACCTCAGTTTACCGAATATCTTATTGAAATTTTGCCTAAGGTAATAGAAGACAAAAAAGCCAATCTCGTTCTATTCTCTTCTTACTGGCAAATGAACAAAGTTGCAGAGGCTTTAGCAACAGATTTCGTTAAAAAATCGTGGGCATTGCAGGTTCAAGGTGATACTTCACGAACTGAAATCCTAAAAAAACATAAAAAGCTAATAGACCAAGGTAAAACCAGCGTTCTTTTTGGAACTGGCAGCTTTTCTGAAGGTCTTGATCTACCGGGTGAGCTTCTTGAAAACCTCGTTATTACCAAGATTCCTTTTGGTGTTCCTACCTCTCCCGTAGAGCAAGCACATTCAGAATATATTGAATCACGCGGTGGTAACCCTTTTATGCAGATTACTGTTCCAGATGCGAGTAAAAAGCTTATTCAATCTGTGGGTAGACTACTGCGTAAGGAAAGAGATTCTGGTAAAGTCACGATCCTTGATAGACGCATAGTAACGAAGCGATACGGAAAGTCCCTACTCGATTCACTACCGCCTTTTAAAAGAACAATAAAATACTAATATCCCCTGCCCTTGAGGTAGTTATGGGCCTTCATCGCTAGGCCCTTGCATTCACAACCCAACATGACTAATCCATAGATTTTTCATGTGGCTGCCCTATCAGCCGATAACGAGAACACTAGCTATTTATGGAAATGATTGAGCCAACCATGTTGGTCATACTTGCTCTGGTTGCATTTGCAGCAGGCTTTATTGATGCTGTCGCAGGTGGCGGAGGGATGTTAACCGTTCCAGCTTTACTGTCACTTGGTTTACCGCCACACATCGCATTGGGTACTAACAAGCTTGCAGCAACCTTCGCTTCATCTACAGCTGCATTCACTTACTACCGTAAAAAGCTGTTCAAGCCTGAGTGTTGGGTCAATGCATTCATATCTACTTTAATAGGTGCGACCATCGGCACACTCACTGTTGATGCCATTAGCACCGAGTGGTTAGAGAAGGTATTGCCGTTAGTCATTCTTGCCGCAGCGGTCTATACCATTTTTCATAAGACTCCAGATGTGAGCCATAATGTGTCTCCTAAGCCATGCCCTGTGCTTAAGAGAAAACAAAAGTACCAAGGATTCATTCTTGGCTTTTATGATGGGGTTGCTGGCCCAGGAACTGGCGCGTTTTGGACGGTAAGCTCTATGGCGCTTTATCGCTTAAACATCTTACTTGCCTCTGGTCTATCCAAAGCCATGAACTTTACCAGTAACTTTACCTCTTTGGTGACCTTCGCGATTCTTGGTCATATTGATTGGGTTCTAGGTTTAACCATGGGCCTTTGTTTGATGGCCGGTGCATTTGTTGGCGCTCACTCTGCTATTCGGTTCGGTGCAACATTTATAAGACCTGTGTTTGTTACAGTTGTAAGCGTACTTGCAATTAAACTGGCATACGAAGCTTGGTTTGTGAACTTATAGGCAGTAGCCAACGGGAAGTGAAATGAATCAATTTTCAAAGCTAAAAAGTGTTATTGATACCTTGATTGGCCATTGCTCGCAGGTTGACAAATCTCGAGGGGCTTATCATCAAGCCTTGTTTGACCGAGCCTTATTTAAATGCGGCGCCTCTGTTTTGCTTCCCTATGCACTTGAAACTCAGGCAACGTACCGCACCATTGTACGTGAACAAACCTCAAATCAACTGACCGCGTCCAGAGCCAACTACCTGACAGAAAAGCTGACCAATCAGATTGCAGCAATCCAAAGAGAGTTAGCCAACCACGATTTACGCTTGGACCGAAAAAGCAAGTCAGGGAAAACCCTGAACGACCTATACAACGAACTCGCCCAGCACCAAGACTGGCAAAAGCGATTGGTCGATTTAGTACGAGTACGAAAGTTAGCGTTTGATTCTGCGCCTCGCCACAGTAAGAAAAAAGCGGAAGAGGCTTGGCAGTTAGCAAAAGAGCGATTAGAACGCTGTGAAGACTCAATGAAAAATATTGAGAGACTGATTAACTTAGAGAACCCTAAGCGAAATGAACACTGATAACACACCATCACCACTGGATAACGCACCAGAAGAAGTTAAGTTAGCTGTCGACCTGATCTATCTGCTCGAAAGCAACGAAATCGATCCAAAAGTCGCGTTAGAAGCAATCAAAATTGTCCAGCAAGATTTACAAGCCAAACTAGCATCTAGCATCTAGCATCTAGCATCTAGCATCTAGCATCTAGCATCTAGCATCTAGCATCTAGCATAAAAATATACAGGATTCACATGTACCAACTCAGCTTTTCTATGCCCGAGTTTCTTGAAAACTACTGGCATAAAAAACCAACCATCTTAAAGGGTGGCTTCCAAAACTTCGTCGACCCAATTTCGCCGGAAGAACTTGCTGGTTTATCGATGGAAGAAGAAGTGGATTCTCGCTTTGTCTCTAACCTCGACAATCAGTGGACTGCAGAACACGGCCCATTCTCTGAAGAAAAGTTTGGCGAATTAACCGAAACTCATTGGCAACTGATCGTTCAAGCAGCGAACCACTGGCACCAAGGCGCAAATCAGCTGACTGAGGCGTTCCAAGCGTTACCAAACTGGTTATTCGACGATCTCATGATCTGCTACTCAGCACCTGAAGGCGGCGTAGGCCCACATATTGATCAATACGATGTCTTCATCATTCAAGGTCAAGGCAAACGTCAATGGAAGGTTGGCGCTAAAGATGTTGGCCAATACAAAGAGACTGTTCAAGCGTCTGCACTTCGTCAAATTGAAGGTTTTGACCCAATCATTGATGAAACTTTAGAGCCGGGCGATATCCTTTATATCCCACCAGGTTTCCCACATGAAGGGAGCACGTTAGAGCCGTCAATGAGCTACTCTATTGGCTACCGCTCGCCTAAAGAACAAGAACTGATCAGCAACTTTGCCGATTTTGTGCTTGCTCATGATATGGGTGACGTACACCTGCACGATCCAGAATTCAAAATGCAAGAAGGCTACGGAAAAATTCGTTCATCGGATTTAAGCAATCTCACAGACATGTTGAAATCTGCACTAGAGCAACCTGAAACCATCAGTGAATTCATGGGTTGTCTGCTAAGCCAATCACGCCACCAGCTTGATATCGTTGCTCCAGAGCCACTATGGACTCAAGAAGAGATCGCTCAACACTTAGAGTCTGAAGGTGAGATTCACCGAGTATCAGGCTTAAAGGCGCTCTACCACGAAAATGAAAGCAACACTGCTTACATCAATGGCGAAGTGGTTAAGGTGGATGAAGCGGATTCTTCGTTACTCAACATACTTTGCGATGAGACCATGATTACCTCGGCTACTGCCCTATCTCCTTCGGGCATAACTGTCGTGACTGAATTGGTCAACAAAGGCTACTGGTTTATCGAAGAGTAAGCAGCGTCAACCGCTGGTTATTGCCTAGCCTCTAAATAAACAATTAAAAAAGGGACAAATGAAATCTTCATTTGTCCCTTTTTCTATTCAAGAACTGGTTAAGGCTTAATGCTTATACCTTGAACTGATTGACCAACTTCTTTTGTTGTTGAGACAGTTGGTCAATTTCATTGCCGACTTGCTCAGAAGCCGCGGCTTGCTCCAAGATCTTCGCACTCAAATCGCGAATATTAACCACGCTTTGATTTACTTCACCGGAAACCGATTGTTGCTCTTCGGCTGCTCGAACGATCTGACTGTTCATATCACTGATCGCCTCAATAGAAGTAAAGATCGACCCCAGATCTTCAACTGCTTTCTGAACGTGTAGTGCTGTATCGTTAGCTAGGATATTGCCTTCTTGTATTGCTTCAACGACATCTTGAGTTCCAGCATGAACCTTGTCGATCACCGCTCTGATCTCACCAACCGATGACTGGGTGCGACTTGCGAGGTTTCTTACCTCATCCGCAACAACAGCAAAACCTCGACCTTGTTCGCCAGCACGAGCCGCTTCAATCGCCGCGTTCAATGCCAGTAAGTTAGTTTGCTCAGAGATCCCTTCAATCACACTTAAGATCTCGGTGATGTTTCCGTTATTTTTTGCCAATTCTTCAACAATAGGAACAGCACTCGACATACGCTCAACCAGCTTTCTCATTTCACCGGCTGAAAGTTCGATGACTTGTTGCCCTTGTTGAGCAGAACGATTCGCTTCACAAGCAGCATCAACGGCCACTTCTGCGTTTTGTACCACTAAGCCCGCAGTTTGAGTCATCTCTTCTGCCGCTGTCGCCACAAGATCCACTTCTTTAAATTGAGATTCACTGCTTTCTCGAGTGCTTGATGCCGATGCTTTAGCCTGGCTTGTCGTGCTCGCCACTTGCTCAGTGGTGTGAATCACTTCTTTGATCGTGTGTTGTAGCTTGTCTAAGAATAAGTTGAACCCTTTGGATAGCTGACCAATTTCGTCTTGAGATTTCACTTCCAAACGTTGGGTCAAATCACCTTCACCAGAAGCAATATCATTAAGTCGCTCAACCACTTGTCGAATAGGCTTCACAATTGAAAGGGAAGCAAATGCGATAATGGCTAAGCCAAAGATAATAAACACTGTACCGGCGATCACTTCTGTTTTGATGCCTTCACTTAGCTTAGTGCTAATGATGGAATCCAATTTATTTGCGTCAGCGACGACACTGTCTCTTGGGATCTCAAACAACACCCCCCAAGTTTGGTTAGCTGCAACAACAGGTGCAAAGGCAAGTAACCACTCACCGTTCTCGCTCCATTGCGTTGTCACTTCACCACCAAAGATAAAGTCGGTCATTAAATCACTGTTTGTATTGCCACTTTGGAAAGTTGAACCGACTGCAATGCTTGAATCATCAGAAGCGATGACCGAACCATCTAGACTAACCACGTAAGCTTTACCCGCACCGTTAAACAAGCTCTGGTCAGATTGAGTAATCACACTGGTTAAACCATCAAGTCTTAGATCAATACCAAGAAAACCAATAGCAACGTCGTCAACCAAAATAGGGACTGAAATAGAGGACGTAAGTAGTGCTACACCACCGCTGTTCACGACTCTCGGCGTACTAATACACGTTTGCCCTGAAGACAAAGGACAGTAAAAACGTTCGCTATTGCTGTCATCATTCAAGATAGATTCTGAAAGAACGTTCGCTAGAACATTTTCACCGTTATCTGCCACCTTCCAGTAAGGAGCAAAACGACCTTTTTCGTTAGAACCAACATAATCAGCATCGACATAATTCGCATCTTCACTATCGAGCAAGTCAGGCTTGAAAACTAGATACGCTCCTTGAATAGAGTCGAAGTTTAAAACCGAGCGACGAACCATTTCATCCAAGGCGGTACGAAGCTCTTCACTTGGTGTAAAGTTTTCGTCTGCATTGTTTTTTAGAAACTGAGCACTGGCCGCAAGCATCTCTGCGCGGTAAATAGCTTCGTCTACATAACGTTGAGTTTCTTGAGCGTTTAGCTGAGAAACAGACGCCAGCAACTGCTGAGTTTTATTGATAACTGATTCTGAACTTTGAGATTTGATGACTTGTTGATTGCTCGTCGCGTTGTAGATCGAGAAACCAATAAGAGACAGTGACGTAATGATTAAACAACAACCTGCTAAGAGGGTTATTTTCCACTGTACCGATAGAGAGCGCATTTAATATCCTTATTTAAGCCAAAAGACTTCCATAACCATAACTATCACATCGACAACGAATTGCTGTACACAATGTAAATGAGTTAGACGAATAGCTTAGCGGATAATTACAGCACAAATTGCTTACATATAAAACGAAAGTTTATACAAATGTTAATAGAGCGTGTTTTCTTCCTTTTTTCTGTGATTTCAAATGATGTACTCATATAATCATTAGCTGTGTTGCTTAGGTTTTAGCGCTTTGGACATAGCCAGAACATCGATATTTAAAGGAAGCCCACTCCACCCTCTCCCTCTTTAAAATGCAGTAACTTCGGATTAGTTTTTATAATCCAAGTTATAGATTTTTATCTTGCTCAACTTCACACTTTTTGATTGCTAAGCCCGCAATCAAGATCTAATATCTCGCGCCTAGATTCCCTGAACACTTTATTCATTTGGCTCTCCTTTAATGGAGCGCTAAGGCTTTTTACGTCTTAATTTTTGGAGAGATACGCAAATGTCCGCCTCGTTTCCATTAGCGAAACTTACCTTTTTAATCGCTATTCTGACTGCCGTAGGTCAAATGACTCAAACGATGTACGTGCCTTCTATCGGTCATATGGCAGGTGAGTTCTTAGTTTCGGCATCTTCACTGCAGGCAGTGATGGCGTGTTACTTGATCCCTTATGGTCTGTCGCAATTTGTTTACGGCCCACTTTCAGATCGCCTAGGTCGTAAACCGATCATCGTGATTGGTTTGATCATCTACATCATCGGTACTTTGGTAGCATTGTTCGCTCACGAATATGAATGGTTCTTAGCGGGCAGCTTTATCCAAGGTTTGGGCATCGGTTGTGGTGGTGCGATGTCTCGTACATTGACTCGCGACTGTTTTGAAGGCGCAGAGCTGCACCGTGCAAACAGCTTGATTAGCATGTGTGTGATTTTCTCACCATTGATGGCTCCTGTACTGGGTGGTTACCTAACAGAAGTTTTCGGCTGGCGTTCTAGCTACTTATTCCTTGCGCTGTTTGGTATTGCTGTTGTGATCACTATGATGACGAGCATGATGGAAACACTGCCGAAAGAACGACGCAAGCATGAATCGGTTGCCAACAGCTACAAGTTCGTTCTGTCTGATAAACGTTTCCAAGGTTTCTTATTGGTATTAGTCGCAACCTTTGCTGGTGTAGCCGTATTTGAAGCAGCGGCAGGTGTGTTGCTTGGTGGCGTACTTGGCTTACCGGCAACCACAGTAAGCTTGCTGTTTGTCTTGCCTATTCCAGGTTACTTAGTCGGTGCAGGCTTATCTAGTTACATCGCACAACGTCGCTCTGAGCGCCGTGCATTGAATGTTGGTCTGGTTGCGATATTGGTAGGCTCAACAGTGGTATTGATACCGGGTCTGTTTGGTCAAACAACAACATTAACTTTGATTGGCGGTGCCACAATTTACTTCTTGGGCGCTGGCATATTATTCCCAGCAACAACAACAGGGGCACTTTCGCCATTCCCGTACCACGCTGGTACTGGAGGTGCGATTTTAGGTGGTATGCAAAACCTAGGTGCTGGCATCGCAACACTATTGGCATCGTTCTTCCCAGCTCAAGACCAACTGCCACTCGGTTGCCTGATGATTGCTATGTCATTCATCGCTATGCTTGGTTTACGTTGGGTTAATCGTAAACCTGACCACTCAAACGAAATGCCATTGGCTATTTAACGTAAAACTCGAATCTTGCTAAACAAAGGAAAGGGACATATTGAAAAGTGTGTCCTTTTTGTTGCACATTTATTCCTTCCACTCTCACGTATCAGTAATTTCATTTAACATTGCTTTGATTTTTTGAAAACAATAACAGACACTTACGATGAAGGTGCATATCCAGAATCCAATTATAAATAATATCACTGGAAGAACACCAACGTACCTGAACTCTCACAACAAAGGATGCTGGCATTAAAACGAGAAGGTACACACTAAGGATATACAGATGCGTATCGCTTTAACCACATTAGCCGTATCAATAGCGCTTGTCGCCGGATGCAGCAATCAAGGAATCTCAATCATGAACCACTACTCTCAATCACAGCTCGTCGCTCAGCAAACCCAAGCACCCGTTGCTAAGAAAGTCCCTCACGCAATGACGATTCATGGTGAAACCCGAATCGATGATTACTATTGGATGCGCGATGATGCACGCCAAGATCCAGAGATATTGCAACAACTTGAGCAAGAGAATCAGTACGCAGATACGGTGTTGAAACATACAGAAGCAGCACAAAAACAATTATTTGAAGAGATTAAAGGCCGAATCGCGAAAGACGACAATTCGGTACCGGTTCGCAAAGGCAGTTACTACTACTCGAATAAGGTGACAGGCGACAACGAATACCCAGTTCACCTGCGTGAAAAAAACTTTTTAGGCACAGACAAGCAAGTCATCTTAGATGTAAACGAGCTAGCAAAAGAGCATGAATTCTTCAGTATTGGTGGCTTAACGATCAGCCCAGACGAAAACTTGTTGGCCTATGGCGAAGATACGCTAAGCCGCCGCATTTACACCATCAAGATCAAAGACCTCACAACAGGTGAATACCTAAAAGATGAAATTGAAGGCGCTTCAAGTGCTATCGCGTGGCAAAACGACAACCAAGCCTTCTACTACATCAAAAAAAATCCACAAACATTGCTGGGTTATCAAGTTTACCGCCACGTGTTAGGCACAGCTCAGGCAAGCGATCAGTTAATCTACGAAGAAGCCGATAGCGCTTACTACACCTCTTTGAGTAAAAGCAAAGATGGAGAACAGGTCTACATTTGGCATTCGAGCACAGAAACCAGCGGTGTCTCAGTCATCGATGCCAACAACCCAAAGGCTACAGCTGAGGCTTTCTACCCAAAAGAGACCGGCATAGAGTACAGCATCGCTAAGCTAGGTGATTGGTATTACATCTACACCAACTACCAAGCGGTCAACTTCCGTTTAATGAAAGTCACAACCGAAGAGATGCATGATCGCTCAAAATGGGTCGATGTCATCCCAGCAGACGATAATACTCAGCTTGTAGATTTCGAGTTGTTTGATGACCATCTTGTCTACGAGCAACGCGCGGATGGCTTGTCTACAGTGAAAGTTCGCCAACTCTCAACAGGCCACGAGTTTCCACTTGAATTTAACGACACCGCATTTGCCGCTTACCTAACGAGTAACTATGAATTAGATAACGCAAAAGTTCGTATCTATTACAGCAGCTTAACCACGCCAGGTACTTACTATGATTTCGACCTAAGTACAGGTGAATCCGAACTCATGAAGCAAACACCCGTATTAGGTGATTTCGAAGCGGATAACTACCAATCAGAGCGAATCATGATTACGGCTCGCGATGGTAAGCAAGTTCCTGTCTCTTTGGTTTATCGTAAAGACTTATTTAAGAAAGACGGCACTAACCCAATCTACCAATACGGCTATGGGTCTTACGGCTCTACGATTGAACCTACCTTCAGCTCAACTCGCCTAAGCCTACTGGATAGAGGTTTTGTTTATGCCATCGCACATGTCCGCGGTTCAGAAATGCTTGGTCGCCCTTGGTATGAAGATGGCAAAAAACTGACCAAACAAAACACGTTCAACGACTTTATTGATGTAACCAAAGAGCTTGTTGAAGAAGGCTACGGCGCGAAAGATAAAGTGTTCGCCGTTGGGGGGTCTGCTGGCGGTCTATTGATGGGAGCAATCATCAACCAAGCACCAGAACTGTACCGTGGTATTGGTGCACATGTTCCGTTTGTAGACATTGTGACAACCATGCTCGATGAATCGATCCCTCTAACCACCAATGAGTATGACGAATGGGGTAACCCGAACGATAAAGCCTACTACGATTACATGCTGGGGTACTCACCGTACGACAACATTAAGGTACAAAACTACCCGAACATGTTGGTAACGACAGGCCTGCATGACTCACAGGTGCAGTACTTTGAGCCAATGAAATGGGTTGCGAAGCTGCGTGAAATGAAAACAGACAACAACGTATTGCTGTTCAAAACCGATATGGAAGCCGGTCACGGTGGCGCTTCTGGCCGATTTAAACGATTAAAAGAAGACGCACTTGAATACGCGTTCTTTTTGGATTTACTTAAGACTCAATAGATTCTACGTAACTGTAAGTATTCACATCATTTAATGTCGCCATTTTGTCTCTACAAAGTGGCGACAGAAATTATTAAGCATGGTTAAATACGATGAACCATGAAATCCACCAAATCAAAAACCTTTAAAAACAAGCAGTGACAAAGGTTTACGAGAGGTATAAAAACAAATGAAAGTAATTAGCTTCAACATCAACGGTCTTAGAGCCCGCCTTCACCAACTGCAAGCTATTATCGACAAACACCAACCCGACGTGATTGGTCTGCAAGAGATAAAAGTGCACGATGAAGCCTTCCCAATTGCTGATGTTGAAGCAATGGGCTATAAGGTTTACTTCCACGGTCAAAAAGCCCACTACGGTGTGGCAATGTTGTGTAAGCAAGAGCCTATTTCTGTGCAGAAGGGTTTCCCAACAGATAATGAAGACCATCAAAAACGCATGATCATGGCGACGTTTGAAGATGAAAATGGTGAAAAGGTTACCGTGCTAAATGGCTACTTCCCTCAAGGGGATAACATCAAGCATGAAACAAAATACCCGTACAAACGCCAGTTCTACAAAGACTTGATGACTTACCTAAATGACTACCACAACAAAGACGAACAAGTCATTGTGATGGGCGACATTAATATCAGCCCTATCGACGCAGACATCGGCATCGGTGAACCTAATGCGAAACGTTGGTTGAAAACAGGTAAGTGCTCTTTCCAACCAGAAGAGCGAGAATGGTTGAAAACACTGATGGATTGGGGTTTTGTGGATAGCTTCCGCTTACTGCACCCTGAAGTAAACGACCAATACTCGTGGTTTGACTACCGCTCGAAAGGTTTCGTGGACAACCGCGGCCTGCGTATTGATGTAGTCCTAGCGACTCAAAAGCTTGCTGATAAGTGTACTGAAGCAGGCATCGATTACGAACTGCGTGGCATCGAAAAGCCGTCTGACCACGCGCCAATTTGGTCAACGTTTAAGTAATCAACAGCAACAGAATCTGCTCATAAAAAACGGCGCTATAGAAGCGCCGTTTTGTTAACTGTGTGAATACCGTGCAATTAGCTAAGTGGTCTTAAGTAAGCTAAGAAACGTTTCTCTGCGAATTTGAAAATCGCAATGATGATAAACGTCAACCCCATGTAAAACAGACCTGCTGTTAGGAAAGATTCAAACGGAGCATAGTAGCGAGAGTTAACCAAACGAGCTGCACCCGTTAGATCCATAATCGTCACAATACCTGCAACGGCTGAGCCGTGAAGCATAAAGATAACTTCGTTACTGTAAGCCGGTAATGCACGACGTAATGCACTTGGCAGAATGATACGTCGGTATGTCTTAGGTGTGCTCATGCCATACGCTTTTGCTGCTTCAACTTCACCTTTTGGTAAGCCGTTAATCGCACCGCGAATGATTTCAGCTGTGTATGCCGATGTGTTAAGGATGAATGCCACCAAAGCACAAAACCATGCATTTTCCCATAGTGTATCTTTTACAGGGAAGAACTGATCCATTCCGTAGTAAATCAGGTACAACTGCACCAATAATGGCGTACCACGGAAGAAATAGATGAATGACCAAGCCGGAGCATTAATCAGCATATTTGGACTGTTACGAGCGATAGCTAGTGGTATGGCGACGAATAAGCCAATGATCAAAGCAACGCAAACCATCCAAGCCGTTGTCCATAAACCACCAAGGTAAATCGGCAGGCTTTCAATTATCAATGAAAAGTCCATAACTACCTCGCGTGGATACTGAATTTACGTTCAACCAGCTTAAGTAAGCCCGTTGAAACACTGGTGAAGAATAAGAAGATAATCGCCACAGTCATGTAGAAAGTGAATGGCATTTTGGTTGAACCCGCCGCCAGTGCACTAACACGTACCATGTCTTCTAGGCCAATAATCGAAACCAGCGCAGTGGTTTTAAGTAATACCAGCCAGTTATTCCCAAAACCCGGTAATGCGTGACGAATCATCTGCGGTAGCAGTATGCGGTGAAACGCCTTTACAGGGCTCATACCATAAGCTTTTGCCGCTTCCATTTCACCGCTGTCGACAGCCATGATGGCACCACGGAACGTTTCTGCCATATAGGCACCGAAAATAAAGCCTATGGTTAAGACACCAGCAACAAATGGGCTGACATCAATATAATCAGGTAGGTAAGAGGTCCATTCGTGGTTAGGATCACTGGATGCAAACCACTCGTTGAGCCACTCGTTGATGGAATACAAACTGTTGTTTAAAAGGATTTGTCCACCAAAGAAAATCAGCATCATCAATACGAGATCGGGAATACCTCGAATGACGGTTGTGTAGAGGGTTGCAATAGCACGAGCCCAGCGATAAGGCGCGAGTTTTGCTAAGGCACCTAGCATACCAAGAACCATAGCTAAAATTAGCGACAGCAAGGCAACTTCGATTGTGAGCACCGCCCCTTTCAGGATCGACGCTTCATATCCTTGTAAATCAAACATAATGGATTCCAACAGAACTGCGAAAAAGTTGGTAAGACAGGGAGAGGAGAACCTCTCCCTTAAGAATTGACGCTAAAGATTACTGACCGTATACGTCGTAGTTGAAGTATTTAGCCGCGATATCTTGGTAGATGCCTTTTTCACGTAGTGAAAGGATTGCCGCATCTAATTGCTTAGTCAGATCTTTGTCTTGCTTACGTAGAGCAATACCAAAACCTTCGCCGAACCACTTAGGATCAGTTAGTGATGGACCAACGAACTCGTAGTCTTCACCACCAGCTTTGTTTAGCACGCCTTCTTCTAGAGCAGATGCATCACCTAGTACAGCAGCAACACGACCGTTTGCTAGATCAAGGTAAGCTTCGTCGAATGAACCGTAACGAACGATCTCTACTGTATCGCCGTAGTTGTCTGTTAGGTATTTATCGTGAGTTGTTGCACGTTGAACGGCAATCTTTTGACCGCTTAGATCATCAAAGTTAAGGCCTGCACCTTTCTTAGCGATGAACTTGTTTGGGATAAGTGCGTATTTACCTGTGAAGTCGATTTTTTTCTTACGTTCTTCCGTGATAGACATTGCCGCAATGATCGCATCATATTTACGAGCAAGTAGAGAAGGAATGATACCATCCCAGTCTTGTGCAACGATCTTACACTGCACCTGCATTTCAGTACAAAGTGCGTTAGCCATATCGACATCGAAGCCTTTCAGTGAACCATCAGCTTCTGTCCAGCTAAATGGAGGGTAAGCACCTTCAATACCAAAGCGTACTGTTTTCCATTCTTTTGCTTGAGCTACGCCCGTTGCAGCAGTTGCAGCAAGTGCCGCGACTAATAACCACTTTTTCATATCCCTACTCCTGTGATTTAGGTTTTTATGTTTTGCTAGTTTTAATATTGTGTTTGTTGTTGCTTATTAACTTACTTGTTGTGTTTTATTGTTCACACAGTCGCTGTTTACCTTGGCAACGGCGTTTCAATTCTGATTAGTAAATCGATGAGATAAATTGTTGTAAACGTTCAGATTCAGGTTCCGTAAACAGTTTAGCTGGATCGCCCTGTTCTTCCACTAGACCTTGGTGCAGGAACATCACATGGTTTGATACGTCACGAGCAAAAGCCATTTCATGTGTTACCACAAGCATGGTTCTTCCTTCTTCTGCTAGATCTCGCATTACACCAAGTACTTCCCCTACTAACTCAGGGTCAAGTGCTGATGTTGGCTCATCAAACAGCATCACTTCCGGATCAACCGCTAACGCTCGAGCAATTGCCGCTCGTTGTTGTTGTCCACCGGATAAATGACCTGGGTAGTAATCTTTGCGCTCATACAAGCCTACTTTTTTAAGTAGTAGCTCTGCATTTTCAATCGCTTGTGCTTTAGGTACACCTAAGACGTGAACAGGCGCTTCGATAACGTTTTCGAGAACGGTCAGGTGAGACCAAAGATTGAAGCCTTGAAAAACCATCGCTAAGCGAGAACGGATTCGCTGTACTTGTTTTTCATTAGCAGGAACAGATACGCCTTGGCGGTTGTTTTTCATTTGAATTAATTCGCCATTAACCCAAATCTCGCCTGCAGTTGGTGTCTCTAAAAGGTTGATACATCTAAGGAAAGTACTTTTACCCGACCCTGAAGATCCGATAATCGATACAACATCGCCTTTGTGCGCAGAAAGTGAAATTCCCTTTAAAACTTCATTTTGACCAAACGTTTTGTGTAGATCCTTTATGTCCAGCGCTGGTACATCTTTCATGCGCTTTCTCTCCCAAGTTTGTGAAAATGCAAGGTACTCCGACCTTTTCATGCGATACAAACTAGCACCACACGAAACAACATGCAACAAATTATTAACCTAATAAATTGGAATAAATAGCGATTCACTCTGACTTATTATGCAAAAGGTAGCGTTTTCGCCTCAATTTAATGAATGAGTTCTATCAATAAGCTGTAATTACACCCCTTACATTGTTTAAATAAAGTTAACCAAAATGAGATTCACGTAGCTTGATGTCTCACAAGAAAAACAAGTTTTGTGAACTTAGATACGCCGAGATCTGCAAAATATAATCTGCACGCTCAACACTACATACACACCGTAAGGCACAATTATTTTAAGGTTATTACATTGTAAGCATTTCACTCGGAACAGTTGGGAAGCAAGTAATAGTGAAATAACTCAGTAAGAATTGAGTATTGAACTCAAGCCATGACGACAAAGGCTCGAAGAAGATAGGTAAACGTCAATTTGTGAAAACTAATTACACGATTCATCAATGGGAAGTTAATGAATCGCTGCGTTTTGTAGCTTTCTTTCACATATACTCATAAAGTGATCAAGATCAATCACCCTAAAGGGTAAGCTTGTTAGACTCCTCAGCAAAGAATAAGGCATTAAAAATGCCAAACATTTCTTTTAACTTAGCTGCATAAAGCACATCAAAACCGTGCAACATGATGTTAATGAGTTATAACTAAGAAATAACGCAATTACGCGAACTTATAGAATTCAATTTTAGAATTACTAACATAAAATATGAGGAATCTATGTCAGACGTTGTGAACAATGCGAACTCTGAAGTAGAAGAGAAAAGCTATAAAGAGCTACACCGCCCTGCTTCTGAATTTGAGAACCGCTCAGATTATCTAGATCACGAACTTCAAATCATGAAGCCTCGCCGCTTTGGCCTAAACCTTCCTGGCCGTGACTTCCGCTTTGAACTAGAAGACCTTGTTCCTGCACTGGCTGGTACCATTGGTATCATCGCGATGTACTCTGCAGTAATGATGTCTTGGGCTGAAGGCCTAACTCAAGCTTGGGATCACGTAAACCTTGGTAAAGACTTTGCGATTGAAGTCGCTCGTGTAGAAATGCTTATCCCTGCACTGCTGTTCTGTATCCTTGCTTCTGGTTTCTTTAACCCTAAAGCTAACCTTGCCGGTAACCACGGCCCAATGATTCCTCTTATTGGTACCATCGCTCTTGCTGGTGCTCACCCTCTTGCATTGGCAATCCTTATCGGTGTCTTCGGTCTTATCCTAAGCTTCCTAAAAGGTGGGTCTAAACTTGTTAACCTTACCTCTGAAGGTACGGCGGGTGGCTTGCTCATCTTCTTGGGTCTAACCGGTACAATGAGCCAAATAAACTCAATTCAAGCTTGGGCTGTTGGTCTTCAGTCTGACACTGTCGCTGCTGGTAGCATGGGTTACATCGGTTTGATTGTTCTAGCCGTTACCATCGGTCTATATGCATTCCTTGCTAAAGTGAACAAGCGTTGGTTAGCAATCCCTGTTTGTGCTTTCACTGGTCTAGCTATTGCTCTAGTACTTGGTGCTGGTTTCGATATCAAATTCGTAACTGAAACAGGCATTCCAAACCTAAACCCAATCTACTGGTGGGGTTCTACTGAAGAAGGTTGGATGCTTGGTTTACCAAACGTTGAGCACTTCATCGCTTCTCTACCATTTGCAATCCTAGCAGTAGCAATGTGGTCACCTGACTTCCTAGGTCACCGTATCTTCCAAGAACTGAACTACCCTAAAAAGTCTGAAAAAGTACTGATGGACGTAGACGACACAATGACTATGTGTTCAGTTCGTCAAATGGTAGGTACAGCAGTTGGTGGTGGTAACATCACTTCATCTTGGGGTACTTACATGATCCCAGCAGCAATCGCGAAACGTCCAATCCCTGGCGGCGCAATCTTGCTTGGCTCTCTATGTATTATTGTTGCGATTCTTGGCTTCCCAATGGACGTAGCAGTATGGCCACCAGTGATGCGTGTTGCGCTACTTGTAGGTGTATCTCTACCTCTACTTGAAGCGGGTATGCAGATGGTTAAAGATTCAAAAGACTCTCAAGCAGCTGGTATCTGTATCTTCGGTTCAGCGGTTGTTAACCCAGTATTAGCATGGGCACTGACTATGCTTCTAGATAATAACGGTCTAATTGGTGATAAAGAGCGTGCGAAGCGTCTATCATTTGTAGATAAGATTGTTATCCCAGTTGGCGTTTTAGTTATCTGTCTAGTAGCAATGCTTGCAGTTGGTATGCTAGAAAGTCAATATGGCCTAAAAGCTTGGCTATAATGGTCCTTACTACACAAAAGTAGTATTAGGATTAAAAAAAAGTTTGGGTGGCAACCCCTGCCACTCAAATTTTTTCAACTTTTTTTGGCATTTATTGATTTAGTTTAAGGTTTACAGAAATTTTTTAGCGTAGTCTTGAATTCATAGAGTAAAGACAACATATAAAAGGTAGTGACAATATATATAACCATATGACGCTTATATGCTCATATATATTGTTATTAATAAGAGTGTACTACCCTTACGAGGGGCGCTGGCTCAACAGTGTTAATGTACGTATTTTTTCTACTAAAAAGGTAGGTATGTCATGGCAGAGCAATTTGCTAAAGCTTGGGAAGATTTTGCTGCAGGTGAGTGGCAAAGCGAAGTAAACGTTCGTGATTTCATTCAAAAGAACTACACGCCGTATGAAGGCGACGAGTCTTTCCTAGTTTCTGAGGGTACTGAAGCAACTAACAAGCTTTGGTCTTCGGTAATGGAAGGTATCAAACAGGAAAACGCAACTAAAGCACCTGTAGATTTCGATACTTCTGTTATCTCTACCATTACTGCTCACGATGCAGGTTACATTGAGAAAGATCTTGAGACTATCGTTGGTCTACAAACTGAGAAGCCACTAAAACGTGCAATCATCCCTAACGGTGGTGTGCGTATGGTTGAAGGTTCTTGTAAAGCATACGGTGAAACTCTTGACCCAATGGTTTCAAAAATCTACTCAGAATACCGCAAAACACACAATGCTGGCGTTTTCGATATCTACACTCCTGATATCCTAAAATGTCGTAAGTCTGGTGTTCTGACTGGTCTTCCTGATGCTTACGGCCGTGGTCGTATCATTGGTGACTACCGTCGTGTTGCACTTTACGGTATTGATTTCCTAATGAAAGACAAGCAAGCTCAATTTGCTTCTCTTCAAGAGCAATTCGAAAACGGTGAAAACCTAGCAGAAACAATGCAACTGCGTGAAGAGATCTCTGAGCAACATCGTGCTCTAGGTCAAATCAAGCAAATGGCTGAGAAATACGGTTTCGATATCTCTGAGCCAGCTCAAACAGCTCAAGAAGCTATCCAGTGGACTTACTTCGGCTACCTAGCTGCTGTTAAATCTCAAAACGGTGCTGCAATGTCTCTAGGTCGTACTTCGACTTTCCTAGACATCTACATCGAGCGTGATATCGCTGCTGGCAAGATCACTGAAGAACAAGCACAAGAAATGATCGACCACTTCGTAATGAAACTGCGTATGGTTCGTTTCCTACGTACTCCTGAGTACGATGAGCTGTTCTCTGGCGACCCAATCTGGGCAACAGAGTCTATGGGTGGTATGGGTATCGACGGTCGTACGCTAGTAACGCGTTCGAACTTCCGTTTCCTAAACTCTCTATACACTATGGGTCCTTCTCCAGAGCCAAACATCACTGTTCTTTGGTCTGAGCAACTACCTGACGGCTTCAAGCGTTTCTGTGCGAAGGTATCTATCGATACTTCTTCTATCCAGTACGAAAATGATGACCTAATGCGTCCTGACCTAGAGTCTGATGATTACGCTATCGCTTGTTGTGTATCTCCAATGATCGTTGGTAAGCAAATGCAGTTCTTCGGTGCTCGTGCTAACCTTGCGAAAACAATGCTTTACGCAATCAACGGCGGTGTGGACGAGAAACTTAAGATGCAAGTTGGTCCTGTTTCAGACAAGATCACTGACGAAGTTCTTAACTACGATGACGTAATGGGTCGCCTAGACACATTCATGGACTGGTTAGCTAAGCAATACGTGACTGCACTAAACAGCATTCACTACATGCACGACAAGTACAGCTACGAAGCGTCTCTAATGGCTCTTCATGACCGTGACGTTCGTCGTACAATGGCTTGTGGTATTGCTGGTCTATCTGTTGCAGCTGACTCACTGTCTGCAATCAAGTTCGCGACTGTTAAACCAATCCGCGACGAAGATGGCATTGCAACTGACTTCGAAATTGAAGGCGATTACCCTAAATACGGTAATAACGACTCTCGTGTAGATGATATTGCTTGTGAACTAGTTTCTACGTTCATGAACAAGATCCGTAAGCTTAAGACTTACCGTAACTCTATCCCTACACAGTCAGTTCTTACTATCACGTCTAACGTGGTTTACGGTAAGAAAACAGGTAACACTCCAGACGGTCGTCGTGCTGGCGCTCCTTTCGCTCCTGGTGCAAACCCAATGCACGGTCGTGATGAGAAAGGCGCTGTAGCTTCACTAACGTCTGTAGGTAAACTACCGTTTGCTGACGCACAAGATGGTATCTCTTACACGTTCTCTATCGTGCCAAACGCACTAGGTAAAGAACAAGACAGCCAACGTGCTAACCTTGCAGGCCTAATGGATGGTTACTTCCACCACGAAGCTGGCATTGAAGGTGGTCAACACCTTAACGTTAACGTTCTTAACCGCGAAACTCTTGAAGACGCAGTTAAGCACCCTGAGAAATACCCTCAGCTAACAATCCGTGTATCTGGTTACGCTGTTCGCTTTAACTCTCTAACTGCAGAGCAACAAGCTGACGTAATCGCACGTACATTTACTGAATCTCTATAAGCTCACGCTCAATAGACAGTAAATAATATTAGCCTCGCCAATGTGCGGGGCTTTTTTATATCTGAAATAAATCGCACTACACTCACCTATCCCGCGAAATGTTAGGTTGAGCAAAAAAGCACCCTGCCATTCACTTTTTTTCCACAAATTCTGTCAAATTACGGTAATATCGCGGTTCATAATTTAAGAGTAACTGCTCCATGAAATACCTGCGTTGTTTACCCCTGATTCTTCTCTCTTTCTCATCTTTAGCCTCTGAGCGTTCTACGTTAACTTTTGCTTTAGATAATGATGGTATTTTTGGTGTCGACCAAGACTATACCAACGGCTTATTTCTGGGTTACACATCATCAAGTATTACGCCATATAACTGGGTAAAACCATTGAGTCTTTCCTACTGGGGCGCAAGCTCTCTAGACAAGTGGGAAATCACCATTGGCCACAAGATGTATACGCCTTCTGACATTGAGTTAGAAACGCCATCGCCTAATGATCGCCCATACGCAGGTTACCTTCACACTGAATTCAATTACATCAGCTTAAACCCACAGCAAGCCCAGCGTTTTAATATCACGTTTGGTACTACGGGCGAACGTGCACTGTCTGAAGATGCTCAAAAGCTGGTTCACTCAATCACTAAGTCGGATGAGCCGATGGGTTGGGAATACCAAGTCGATGATGAATGGGCGGGAAGCGTTGGTTACCTAAGCCATTTCAACCTAATGCGTAATCAAGCTCTTGCGAATACTGACTACGAAATCTCTAACGTTTCTGAAATCAACGTCGGTAACTTTAGAAGTGACATTTCAACGGGCTTCATGTTTCGTTGGGGTACAGACTTAGGCGGTAACTTTGGTGCAGCTAACATCACCACAGAAAACCCATTCAAACCGGGCATGATCGGCGCATCAAACGCTGGTTGGTTTACCTATGCAGGCCTCGAAGGTCGCTACCGATTCAACGACCTGACTATCGAAGGCGATCGCTCAGGTGTTGATGAGTACGCTAATAAAAACAACGAAGATCCAGCGATCTACGATGTGACTTTAGAGAACATTCAAGCAACTGCTGTATTGGGTGTCGCTTGGTATAACCGATACGTTGGTGCCTCTTTCGCGCTAACCGCAAAAACACCGGATTACGAAGAAGCGAAAGAGTCAGTGTACACCACTGGCGGTATCACAATGTTTGCTTTCTTCTAGCCACCAGTAAGGGCTTTCGTCCTTTACTTTTCAAGTTTAATAAAGGCAATCATCTTCACAGGTGGTTGCCTTTATTTTTAAAGGTCTCGTTACCATTTGACCCTATTTTATGTACCGTTTTTGTAATAAAATAAACGGTATAAATTCCTCTACGAGAATAGCTCATGTCTACAACTGGTCGCATTCACTCATTCGAATCTTGTGGTACTGTCGATGGCCCTGGTATCCGCTTTATTGTGTTTCTTCAAGGCTGCTTAATGCGTTGTATGTACTGTCATAACCGTGATACATGGGATCTTCATGACGGAAAGGAAGTAACGGTCGAAGAGATCATCAACGAAGCAAAATCATACCGTCATTTCATGAAAGCATCGGGCGGTGGTATCACCTGTTCTGGTGGTGAAGCGATGCTACAACCTGAGTTTGTTCGTGACTTTTTCCGCGCAGCTCAAGCTGAAGGCATCCACACTTGTCTTGATACTAATGGCTACATTCGTAAGCACACTGAAGTGGTTGATGAAGTCCTAGAAGCCTCTGATCTAGTTATGTTGGATCTTAAGCACATGCGAGATGAGATTCACCACGATTTCATTGGTGTATCAAACAGACGTACTCTGGATTTCGCACGCTACTTACACAAAATCGGTAAGAAGACGTGGATTCGTTATGTGATTGTCCCTGGCTACACGGACACACCTGAAGATGCTCATCTGCTAGGCGAATTCATCAAAGACATGGATAACATCGAGAAAGTAGAACTGCTTCCATACCATAAGCTGGGTGCACATAAGTGGGAAGCACTTGGTTTTGACTACCCTCTTGAAGGTACAAACCCGCCAAGCAAAGAGAAAATGGACGAGATTGTTGCTGTTCTTAGCCAGTACCATTCAAACGTAAAATACTAATCTAGACTGACGTTCATAGTGATTTCAAGCGCCTCAATTTCGATTGGGGCGTTTTCTTTTCGAGCCAAACAATCCTTTCACTTTTCTTTACAACTTTTGTTTATCAATTCAAAAAATCATATTAAATCCGTGTTGAGATCATGTTTCCACTCGTAGGAATGCTGTTACTCTTACTGCAACAAAAGAATACAACATTTAGTTTTTTAGTGAGGCTCCTCCCATGGAAATGACCAATGCTCAGCGTCTAATTCTATCAAATCAATACTACCTAATGTCTCAAATGAACCCTGAGAACTCGGCGAAATACCAGCGTCTACAAACGATTGTAGAACGTGGTTACGAACTCCAAATGCGTGAACTTAACAAAGAGTTTGGTTGTTTGACTGAAGCAGAATGTCGCGAAATTATCGACATCATGGAGATGTACCATGCAATGCAAGAGTCGAACAAAATGCTTGCAGAACAAGAGCGTGCTGAAGTAGACCAACGTCGCCTGCAGTTCTTAGGTTTTGATATCGCTTCTGAAGCGCAGATCGTACACTACGTGCGTTTCCTTGTTGATTCTGAAGGTCTTTACCCTCAATTCGACAAAGCCGATCACCACTTCAATAGCCAGATGCCAATGCTAGAGAAGTACCGTCGCATGCTAACAACATGGCGCAACTGCCCTCGTCAGTACCACCTATGTGCGACAGAGCTATCTCAAATCTTTAGCGCTTAATTCGTTAATAGATCAGCGATAACTTTTAAAAAGTTTCAAGAAAAAGGGTTACTCATCATGAGTAACCCTTTTTTTAATGTTCGCACACAAAGAGAAAAACCAAAGCAACTAGAAAACGTAAGCAACACCAACGTTCGCGGCCATGTTGATACCACTTTCAAGTATTGGGCTATTCTCTATATCACCTTCAAGGTTGGTATAACGAACGCCACCAGTTACTCGAACATTTGGCGTAACATGCAGATAGCCACTATTTTGAACCCATTATTCTTCACTACATCTACCTATTTATTGAGCAATTTTTGATAACTTAGCGCATTATATGGTACTCCATTCCAAAAATCAATAGAGCCCAGTTATACATCTAATGCACATAAATCCATTGTGAGTATTGTTAAGCGACCTAAAATCTCAAAACAAACGGCCAGATCCCCTCGAATGTAAAATAATTTGATTCTACGCGCCTCAAGTTGCCTATTGCGCTCGCCACGTTTTTCACACGCAAAATTGTAAATAAATACATAATTGTTAAGCAAAATTGTGGAAGCGGGTCTAACCTTAAAATGTAGGGAGAGCCTATTTTTCAATCGCTCGTCAGTTTTGACTGGTTAACAAGGGGAATGTGACTATGAGTATCTTTGACCACTATCAATCACGTTATGAAGCAGCCAAGGAAGAAGAGCTGACATTGCAGGAGTTCTTAGGGCTGTGTAAAGACGATAAAAGTGCTTACGCTAATGCTGCCGAGCGCTTATTACTAGCCATTGGCGAACCAGAGGTTATTGACACTGCTCAAGACCCTCAACTGAGTCGTATTTTCTCGAACCGTGTCATCTCACGCTACAGCGAATTTAAAGATTTCTACGGTATGGAAGATGCGATTGAACAGATTGTTTCTTACTTAAAACATGCTGCGCAAGGTTTAGAAGAACGTAAACAAATCCTTTACCTACTTGGCCCTGTGGGCGGTGGTAAATCTTCTCTCGCTGAAAAACTCAAAGCCCTGATGCAGAAACTACCAATCTATGTATTGTCTGCTGACGGTGAACGAAGCCCAGTAAACGATCACCCATTCTGTCTATTCGACGTTAACGAAGACGGCGACTTATTGAAGAATGAATATGGCATTGAGAAACGCTATCTTCGCTCAATTATGTCTCCGTGGGCAGCGAAACGTCTGCACGATTTTGGCGGTGATATTTCCAAATTCAAAGTCATCAAACTGCGCCCTTCTATTCTCGATCAAGTTGCGATCGCGAAAACGGAGCCAGGTGATGAAAACAACCAAGATATCTCGTCTCTGGTTGGTAAAGTTGATATTCGTAAACTTGAACACTTCTCTCAAGATGATCCTGATGCCTACAGCTACTCTGGTGCGCTTTGTAAAGCCAACCAAGGTGTGATGGAATTCGTGGAGATGTTCAAAGCGCCAATCAAAGTATTACACCCTCTACTTACGGCAACACAAGAAGGTAACTTCAACGGTACCGAAGGGCTTTCTGCACTGCCATTTGACGGTATGATTCTCGCTCACTCGAACGAATCTGAGTGGCAGACCTTCCGTAACAACAAAAACAACGAAGCATTCCTCGACCGTGTGTACATTGTAAAAGTCCCTTACTGTCTGCGTGTGTCTGAAGAAGTTAAGATCTACAAGAAACTGCTTGAGCACAGTGAGCTATCCCAAGCGCCTTGCTCACCAAGCACACTCGATCTGCTATCGCAATTCAGCATTCTTTCGAGACTAAAAGAGCCTGAAAACTCATCTCTATTCTCTAAGATGCGTGTTTACGATGGTGAGACTCTAAAAGACACCGATCCAAAAGCGAAGAGCTACCAAGAGTACCGAGATTATGCTGGCGTTGACGAAGGCATGTCTGGGCTATCAACGCGTTTCGCCTTTAAGATCCTGTCTCGTGTGTTTAACTTCGACCAAGCCGAAGTGGCCGCGAACCCAGTGCACCTGTTCTACGTTATTGAGCAGCAAATCGAACGGGAGCAGTTCCCTCAAGAGACCGCCGAGAAGTACCTAGAGTTCTTGAAAGGATACCTAGTGCCACGCTACGTAGAGTTCATCGGTAAAGAAATTCAAACCGCTTATCTAGAGTCTTACTCTGAGTACGGTCAGAATATCTTCGACCGCTATGTCACCTACGCAGATTTCTGGATTCAAGACCAAGAGTACCGCGACCCAGAAACAGGCCAACTATTTGACCGTGCTTCTCTGAATGGCGAACTAGAGAAAATCGAGAAGACAGCCGGTATCAGTAACCCTAAAGACTTCCGAAATGAGATTGTGAACTTTGTGCTTCGTGCCAAAGCCAACAATAACGGTCAAAACCCAGTGTGGACGAGCTACGAGAAACTGCGCACTGTGATTGAGAAGAAAATGTTCTCTAACACAGAAGAGCTACTTCCTGTTATTTCGTTCAATGCTAAGACCTCAACGGATGATCAGAAAAAACATGACGACTTCGTTGCTCGTATGATGGAAAAAGGCTACACCGAGAAGCAAGTGAGACTGCTATCTGAGTGGTACCTAAGAGTTCGTAAATCCTCATAACTAAACGGTATTGAGCTGCTCAACTGAGCAGCTCGTATAAACCAATAACTTTTATACCTTAGTAAATCAATAACTCTTATACCCGAATAAAAAGTAGGATCGCGACATCAGCTGAGAGGGAGTTCTTATGGCACAATTTATCGATCGGAGGCTCAATGGCAAAAATAAGAGTGCTGTGAATAGACAGCGTTTCTTACGACGCCATAAAGAGCAAATCAAAGAATCTGTGGCCGATGCAGTTAACCGACGCTCAATCACCAATACAGAAACAGGTGAAGACGTCACTATTCCCCATAAAGACATCAAAGAGCCGAACTTTCACCAAGGTCAAGGCGGCGTAAGAGAGCGCGTTCACCCAGGTAATGATCAGTTCATCACTGGCGATAAAATCGAACGCCCTAAAGGTGGTGGTCAAGGTGGTGGCTCAGGCCAAGGCGACGCAAGCCCTGACGGCGAAGGCCAAGATGAATTTACCTTCCAAATTTCAAAAGATGAGTATCTTGATATTCTCTTTGAAGATTTAGCTCTACCTAATCTAGAGAAAAATCAGGTCAACAAAATCACCGAATGGAAAACTCACCGCTCTGGTTACCAAAGCGCGGGGATTCCATCCAACATCGCTATCGTTCGTTCACTACAGCAATCTCTGGCTCGTAGAACCGCGATGACAGCAGGTAAAAAGCGCGAGCTTAACCTACTGATGGAACAGCTTGACCAAGTTAAAATGACGGAGCCGGCACAACCTTTTGAGGAAGGTCGCCTCAAAGAAGAGATTGCCGAGTTACGTAAAAAGATTGAAAGCGTGCCGTTCATTGACACCTTCGACTTACGTTTTAAAAACTACGAGAAGCGCCCTATTCCATCTAGCCAAGCCGTGATGTTCTGTCTAATGGATGTATCGGGCTCTATGGATCAGGCCACAAAAGATATTGCGAAGCGCTTTTATGTTCTTCTGTATCTGTTCTTAAATCGCACCTACGAAAACGTCGATGTTGTGTTTATTCGTCACCATACTCAGGCTAAAGAGGTCGACGAACATGAGTTTTTCTACTCACAAGAAACGGGTGGCACCATTGTTTCGAGCGCACTGAAACTGATGAAGGAAATTGTCGCAGACCGCTACCCTGCTAATGAGTGGAACATCTATGCAGCACAAGCCTCTGATGGCGATAACTGGGCTGATGACTCTCCTCGTTGTAAAGAGTTACTGGTCAATACGCTTCTGCCAACTTGCCAATATTACTCTTACATCGAAATAACACGCCGCTCTCATCAAACGCTTTGGCACGAATACGAAAAACTCGAGAGTAGCTTTGACAACTTCGCCATGAAAAACATTAAAACGGTGGATGATATTTTTCCTGTGTTTAGAGAACTGTTCCAGAAAGAGACAGCGTAAGGGAGTTTGCCATGACAGCGAAATCAAACGTTGCAGAGAAAGACAAAGCTGCAAAGAAGAAAAACGACAAGATGCTGCCTGATGGTCCAGATTGGACATTCAACCTCTTGGAGAAATACCACGTAGAAATTAAGCGTGTGGCGCAGCATTACCGTTTAGACACTTACCCAAACCAGATTGAAGTGATTACTTCAGAACAGATGATGGATGCCTACTCGAGCATTGGTATGCCGATAAATTACAACCACTGGTCTTTTGGTAAGAAATTCATTCAAACCGAGCAAAACTACAAGCATGGCCAAATGGGCTTGGCATACGAAATCGTAATCAACTCCGATCCGTGTATCGCTTACCTGATGGAAGAGAACACGGTCACAATGCAGGCGCTGGTAATGGCTCACGCTTGTTATGGCCACAACTCTTTCTTTAAAGGCAACTACCTGTTCCAAACATGGACCGATGCCAGTTCCATCATCGATTACTTGTTGTTTGCTAAGAAGTACATCAGTGGTTGTGAAGAGAAATATGGTGTTGCTGAAGTCGAGCAGCTCCTTGATTCTTGTCACGCACTGATGAATTACGGCGTAGACCGATACAAACGCCCTGAGAAGATTTCCATTGCAGAAGAGACAGCAAGACAAGAAGAACGCGAAGCTTATCTGCAATCTCAAGTGAATGAGCTATGGCGAACCGTTCCTCAAAATAAAAGTAAGGAAGAAGAGACCAAGATCCGCTTTCCTAGCGAGCCTCAAGAAAACATTCTCTACTTTATCGAGAAGAACGCACCACTGCTTGAACCTTGGCAACGAGAGTGTGTTCGCATCGTTCGCAAAGTGAGCCAATACTTCTACCCTCAAAAACAAACTCAAGTGATGAACGAAGGCTGGGCAACCTTCTGGCATTACACCATTCTTAACCACCTTTACGACGAAGGCTTGGTGAGTGATAAGTTCATCTTAGAATTCCTACACAGCCATACCAGTGTCGTCGCACAACCTGCCTACAACAGTCCTTATTTCAGCGGTATAAACCCTTATGCGCTTGGCTTTGCGATGTTTAGAGACATCCGACGCATCTGTGAAGAGCCAACCGATGAAGATAGAGAGTGGTTCCCTGAGTTAGCCGGAAGTGATTGGTTAGAAGCGGTGCACTTTGCGATGCACAACTTCAAAGATGAAAGTTTCATCAGCCAATACCTTTCTCCAAAAATCATTCGAGACTTTAAGCTGTTCTCTGTACTCGACGACGACCGTAAAAATACCATTGAGGTGAGTGCTATTCATAATGATCCGGGCTATCGCCTGATTCGTGAGAAGCTTGCGGCGCAATACAACCTAAGTAACCTTGAACCAAACATTCAGGTGTTTAATGTCGATGTTCGTGGTGACCGCTCAATGACACTGCAATATGTGCCTCACGACCGCATCCCGCTTGATAAAGGCTACGACGAAGTGATGAAGCATCTCTATCGCTTGTGGGGCTTTGATGTGATTTTGGAAGAGCTCAAAGACACGGGTCATCGAGAAATCCTGACGACTTGTCCGAAACGCAATGACTATGGAGCCAAGATTTAATACCCATCATAGTAAGTAGATTATGGGTATAAAACTCCGCTCCCCCTACAACATAGTGGTCACCCGCTCGGAAGTGGAGCAATAAAAAAGCGCATAAGTCTGATGACTTATGCGCTTTCTTTTTAAGGCTCGAACTAAATAAGCTTAAACAATCGGCTTTTGACCGCGTTCAATCAGCTTCATCAGCACGCTGTCTGCAGATTTACCTGCCACGCCAGCTAGCTTGTCTGACAGCTTTTTCTTCTGTACATAGTGAATCGCTAGAACCGTCTTGTCTTTGCATGCTTCAACAACTAAGTCATCAGAAGTACGGATCTCATCCACCAGCCCAAGTTCATGTGCTTGTGTACCAAACCAGTGCTCACCCGTTGCAACCTTATCAAGGTCTAGCGCTGGACGATGGTCACGAATGAAGTCTTTGAATAAGCCGTGTGTCTCTTCTAGCTCTTCTTTGAACTTCTCACGTGCTTTATCGCTGTTCTCACCAAACATAGTCAGTGTGCGCTTGTACTCACCCGCAGTTAGCTGTTCAAACTCAATGTCGTGCTTTTTAAGCAGTTTATTGAAGTTTGGTAGTTGAGCAATCACGCCAATAGAACCAACGATAGCAAAAGGTGCTGATACGATTTTGTCTGCGATACATGCCATCATGTAACCACCGCTTGCTGCTACTTTGTCTACCGAGATAATCAAAGGCAGGCCAGCCGCTTTGATACGATCAAGTTGAGAAGACGCCAGACCATAGCCATGAACCATGCCACCGCCAGATTCAAGTTTCAGCAATACTTCATCACCTTCACGAGCCACAGCCAGAACCGCCGTTACCTCTTCACGTAATGAAGCCACTTCTTTCGCATCAATGCTGCCGTTAAAATCAAGAACGAATAGATGTGGTTCACGCTTGCTATCAAGCTCACCCTCTTTCGCTGCTTTCTTCACTTCTTTACCGCGTGATTTTACTTTCTCTTTTTCCGCTTTCTTTTCTGCTTTATCACGGGCTTTGATGAAAGCATCATCGTGTAGATGGTGCTCTAATTGTTCAATCGTCTGTTTATGGTGTTCAGATAGGTTCGTGATTTCCAGCTCACCTTTAATCGCGCTTGATTTTCCACCCACAGATTTAGCAATGACTAAAATTGCAATGATGGCGATTACAACGGTCGCAATCTTGGCTAAAAACAAGCCGTAGTCCAACAAAAATTCCAATGTCATATCCCCTATTGTATGAATTAGTGTATTGTAACCATCTTGTCACGATTACCAAGAATTTCTCATCATTCCTGCGGTTATCTGTGTGATTAAACATCAATGGAATGACGAACATAATAAAAGAAAGAAGGATAAGCACAGTGGATTACCCAATCTCTACAGATGCCCTCAAAGATAAAGTAATTTTGGTTACAGGTGCCGGTGCTGGCATTGGTCGCCAAGCTGCACTAAGCTTCGCTCAACATGGCGCAACTGTCATTCTGTTAGGCCGCAATGTTAAAAACCTAGAATTCATTTACGATGAAATCGAAAGCGCTGGTTACCCGCAGCCTGCAATTATCCCATTGGATTTAAAAGGTGCGACAAAGCAGAACTACGTTGATATGGCTGAAACCATTCAATCACAGTTCGGTCGTTTAGACGGCCTACTTCATAATGCTGGCGTTCTTGGCACTCTGAGCCCGTTTGAGCAGATTGATGAAGAAACCTTTGATGATGTTATGCAGATCAATGTGAAGTCTGAGTTCTTGATGACTCAAGCTCTGCTACCTGCACTTAAAAAAGCAGAAGCAGGTCGTATCGTATTCACCTCTTCTACCGTTGGTCACTCTGGCCGTGCATTCTGGGGCACTTACGCGATTTCTAAGTTTGCTACCGAAGGGATGATGCAGATCTTAGCGGATGAGCTTGAAGACACAAACATCCGTGTTAATGCGATCAACCCAGGCGGTACTCAAACACGTATGCGTGCAAAAGCGTACCCAGGTGAAGATGCGAACAAGCTGAAAACGCCACTCGACATCATCCCACTGTACCTACACTTAATGAACCCAAGTGTGACAGACATTAATGGCCAATGTATCGATGCTCAACCTAAGTAACTGATATCATTGACCAATAGTAAAAAGTCGCTTCCATAGCGGCTTTTTTTGTATCTAAATCAATCAACTATTACTGCCGCTAATTTTCATCATTTCTCTTTGCATCTTTTTCATTGTTAAATATACTGTATAAATATACAGGTATTTAATTATGCATGAACTAATAAAAAACTTACAAGACCGCCAGCTAATCTGGAAAGGGTTACAATCAACAACGCAAGGAAGCACCACTTCAACAGGCTATCCTCAACTGGATAAACAGCTTGATGGCGGCTTCCCGACGCACGGCGTTATTGAAGTTGAATCACAACAAGGGATCGGCGAGCTTCGCCTACTGACGCCCTATTTATCTCAACAAAACTCGCAAAAACTGGCCATATTCATTAACCCGCCAGGGAAGATCTGTGCTGAGTTTTTTAACAGCCAAGGCATTGAATTAGAAAACATTCTCGTTATCCAGCCTCAACGCGATCTCGATGCGTTGTGGGCAGCTGAGCAGTGCCTCAAAAGCGGCGCTTGTCACTCTGTATTGCTATGGGGAGCCGATCTAGAAATACACCAAACAAAGCGCCTACAAGCAGCCAGTGAAACCGGTAAGTGCCTGCAGTTTCACTTTAAAGCCACCAGCCATAATCAATTATCCCTGCCCGTTTCCTTAAGCATGAAACTCTCTTCTCACGCGCAGGGATTAAAGGTTGAAGTGACTAAGAGAAAAGGCAGCTGGTCGTATGGCAGCTTTATTCTAGACATGACACACTACTGGCCGTTACTCACAGAGAAAGTCGTTTATGAAGACAATTCAGACCGCGCTTTGTCTGGTAACACTGTGCTGGCTTTTCCTATTGCGAAGCAAGGCTAACGTATGTTGTGGCTTTATCTGCACTTTCCATCTCTGCAGTTGGATACCTTGTTTAACTCTAATGAATTGGGTTCGAGCGAAGACTCACGCGAACAACCTATTATCATCGTGGATGAAAAAGATCACCATGTACTGCAAGCAAACCCAGCTGCGCTGCAATCGGGAATTTCGCTTGGTATGGGCTTAGGGTCTGCAGCAGCTTTGTGCCACAACTTACACGTCCACCCTTACAGTATTGAACTGGAGAAAAGTAAGCTTAAAGAGATCGCTCAATGGGCGTATCTGGTCACTTCCGACATGGCGTTATTGCCACCTAATGGTTTGTTGATTAAAGCCTCTAACATGCTGTCACTTTACGACGGGCTAGATAACTACTGGCATGAGCTCAAAAGCCACTTAGAAACGCTCAATATCCAGTTCAGCTTCGCTACGGGTTATTCGCCGCTTTCTGCGATCCTTTTGGGTAAGCAAGCGATCAACCAAGCAACAAACAATATTGAGCAGATGAAAACTTGGGTCAATCAACAAGCATTAATTTCCAGTGAGCTACCGACCAAGCAAGTGGAACGCCTGAACCGTGTCGGTATCAATACCGTTGAAGACTTATTAAAGCTGCCTTTGCAAGAGGTCGCACGCCGCTTTGATATCGACTTGGTGAATTATGTCGGTCGCCTTAACGGCCAGTTCAAGCACCCGATTGATTTCTATCATCCACCAGAGAATTTCCAGCAATATTTGGAGCTATTGTTTGATATTGAAAACATCCTATTTATCGAAAAGCCGTTGCTGAAATTACTGAATCAACTCGAATGTTTTTTGAAGCTACGCGATCGAGTGGCTTTCGAGTTAACTCTGACTTTACACCTAAGAGATAAAGACGATCACCCTGTCTCTTTTTATTCGGCACAAGGTGATTACCTTGCTGAAAAATGGGCGAACCTTACTCATCTCACCTTAGAGTCACTCAAGCTCACCGCACCGGTTCAAGGACTGACCCTCAGCTTGGTTCGTCATGGAGAACCCCAAATGGCCTACCATGATCTTTTTGATGGTAATACCGGAACACTTGCCGCGTTAGATTTGCTCTCACTACTGCAAGCAAAGCTTGGACAAGCCTGTATTCAAACACCAAAAATACAGCACGACCCAAGGCCAGAAAAGGCCAATCAGTATTCGCTCCCAACACTGAGTAAGTCTGTGACAAAAAGGCAAACACCCCCAGAGAGCGAGCAACAAACCATAGCTCTCAGCGTCGTTCAACAGCGGCTCAGGCCCAGTATTTTACTGCCAGAGCCCGAAGCCTTAACCGAAAGCGTCACCTTATCTCAAGGCCCTGAGCGTATCGTTTCTGGGTGGTGGGATGGCGAAAAAATTATTCGTGACTACTTCATTGCTCACAGTGAAAACGGTCGGTGGTTATGGGTCTTTAGAACGCCAGATAAGCAGTGGTTTTTGCACGGCTTATTTAGCTAACCAACAAAGAGTTGAATCGCCAGCCCGCACCATTTACTCAATTTCAACATCCCTTTTCAATCATGTTCACTCGCAATGATTAAGTGAGATTACGTTATGTCTCAGCAATATTCAGAGCTCTTCTGTCAAAGTAATTACTCCTTCCTTGAGGGAGCCTCACACGCAGAGGAGCTTGTTTTACAGGCCGATTTCTTGCGTTACAAAGCACTCGCGGTTACTGATGAGTGCTCAGTCGCGGGCATCGTTAAGGTTCACTCTGCGATCAAGCAACATAAACTGTCGCTCAAGCAAATTGTCGGGAGCATGTTTTGGCTAAATGAAGAGTGCCAAGTGGTCTTGATATGCCCAAACAGACAAGCCTACGCCGAGCTGTGCCGTATTATTACCAACGCGAGACGTCGTAGCAGCAAGGGACATTATCAGCTCTCTGAGTGGGATATCATGTCGGCTAAGCACTGCTTTATTCTTTGGCTTCCTCAACAGAAAAATGAAGACGCACACTGGGGGCAATGGCTCTCCCAGCATCATTCAGGTCGGTTGTGGATTGGCTTACAAAGACACCTAAAGCAAACCGACCAGCAGTACACAGATTACTGCGTTGAGCTGTCACAACATCACCAACTGCCGATTACAGCTTGTGGTGGTGTGTTGATGCACAATGCGAATCGCTTACCCTTGCAGCACTCACTCACTGCGATAAAGTACCAAAAGCCCATTACCGAAGTGGGCAGTCACTTACTCGCTAATGCCGAGCGCTGTTTACGGAGTATCAATAAGCTCTCTCATATCTTCAAAGCGGAATGGCTAGAAGAGAGCAACCGTATCGCTGAGCTGTGTGAATTTGATTTAAATAGCTTGCGATACGAATATCCCAGTGAGCTGATTCCTCAAGGGGAGACACCCATGAGTTATCTGCGCATGTTGGTCGAAAAAGGAAAACAGACTCGCTTCCCACAAGGTGTACCTAACGACATCCAACAAATCATAGATAAAGAATTGGGATTAATTGACGAGCTTGACTACCCTTTCTTTTTTCTCACCATTCATGACATCGTGATGTTTGCCAAAAGCCAAGGCATTCTTTACCAAGGTCGAGGTTCAGCGGCCAATTCCGTGGTCTGTTACTGCTTAGAAATCACCTCTGTCGACCCAAGACAGATCTCGGTGCTGTTTGAGCGTTTCATCAGTAAAGAGCGCGATGAGCCGCCTGATATTGATGTCGATTTTGAACACGAACGTCGTGAAGAAGTCATCCAATACATCTATAAAAAATACGGTAGAGAACGGGCTGCACTTGCTGCAACTGTCATCTCTTATCGCTTCAAAAGTGCGGTGAGAGATGTGGGGAAAGCATTAGGGCTACAAGAAACTCAGCTCGACTACTTCATCAAGAACACCAATCGCAGGGACAAAAGCCTAGGTTGGCAGGCTCAGCTCACTCAATTGGGTCTACAACCTGATTCTTTGAAGGGGCAACAGTTTATCCACTTGGTGAATGAGATCATCGGCTTTCCACGTCACCTATCTCAACACGTTGGTGGCTTTGTCATATCTTCAGGGCCTTTGTATGAACTGGTTCCCGTCGAGAATGCCGCAATGCACGATCGAACCATTATCCAATGGGATAAGGACGATCTAGAAACCTTGGGGCTGCTGAAAGTTGATGTGCTCGCGTTGGGTATGCTCTCTGCGATTCGTAAATGTTTCGACCTGATCAAACGTATTCACGGGCGATCACTGACCATTGCTGAGCTCACTCGCCTTAAGGACGATCCTCAGGTTTACGGCATGATTCAGCGAGCAGACACGGTCGGGATATTCCAAATTGAGTCTCGCGCGCAAATGAGCATGCTGCCAAGGCTTAAACCGAAAACTTATTACGACTTGGTGATTCAAATCGCTATCGTACGTCCAGGTCCTATTCAGGGCGATATGGTGCATCCATTTCTCAAGCGTCGAGATGGCATTGAGCCAATCAGTTATCCATCTAAAGATGTGGAGTCGGTACTGTCACGCACCTTAGGTGTACCTATCTTCCAAGAGCAAGTGATTAAACTCGCTATGGTGGCTGCAGGGTTCACAGGCGGAGAAGCAGATCAACTCAGACGGGCAATGGCCGCTTGGAAGAAAAATGGCAACGTCTTTAAGTTTAAAAACAAACTTATCGAGGGAATGCAAAAGCGCGACTATGAGACAGAGTTTGCTGAGCAGATCTTTAAACAGATATGCGGCTTTGGCGAGTACGGTTTTCCTGAAAGCCACTCGGCTTCGTTTGCGGTGTTAGCGTATTGCTCCGCTTGGTTGAAGTGCTACTACCCTGAATGTTTCTACGCTTCTCTGTTGAATAGCCAACCCATGGGCTTTTATAGCCCCTCACAATTGGTACAAGACGCACAACGACACAATGTGGTGATACTTCCGATATGTGTGAACGCTTCTCAAAACGACCACACGGTTGTCTCTCATCAGAATGGTCTAGCGATTCGCTTAGGGCTGCGACAAATCAAAGGATTCAGCGAGCATGGAATTCAAAGCGTGCTCGCCAATCGCCCACAATCCGGTTATCGCCACCCTAGTCAGGTCAAACAGTTATCGATGAATAAGAAAGATATCGAGCTACTGGCATCAGCCAATGCGCTACATAACGTTTCTGGTGACCGCTTCCAGACTCGCTGGGCGATCATGGACTCGGCGTCGGATTTACCTCTGTTTAGCCAAGCCTATGACGATGCTGAGGCAGGGCATGACGAACATGTACTGCACAAGCCCAACGAGATGCAAGATCTACTCGAAGACTTCACCAGTGTCGGAATTTCATTGAACAAGCACCCCATCACTTTGCTCGAAGAAGCAGGACGATTAGGTCGATTCACACACATGAAAGATTTAATACAGCAAAGACACAAATCTATGGTCACCGTTGTCGGATTAGTCACAGGTAAACAATCTCCCGGCACCGTGGCAGGTGTCACCTTTGTTACGCTGGAAGATAGCACTGGCAATATTAATGTCGTGGTATGGGGAGCAACCGCACGCGCTCAACAGCAAGCTTATCTCACAGCCAAGGCGTTAAAAGTACAAGGGATATTAGAAAAAGAAGGTGAAGTCGTGCATGTTATCGCGGGAAAACTTATCGATATTACCGATGAAATTGTTGGCTTGAAAACCAAATCTCGGGATTTTCATTAGCGAAGTACCAACTGTTCTCAATCGATCATTGGCTAAAGAAAAGAGAGAAAGAAAAACGAAAAAGGGAAGCATCCGCTTCCCTTCAATTCCAGTTGTTGAGTTATGACTCAACTTCAGCTTCCGTACGTCTTTTCTTAAATTCCCTATACAGTAATAAGCTCAAAGTCATGACGACTTTAGACGTTAACCATATCATTAAGAGGAACTACCTTAGATTGTGTGTGAAAAATTACGCTAGTAGTTGAGCATATTTCGTTAAGAAAAATATGCTGCGTGAATATTAGCAAGCGTTTTCTATAAGGTCACTCAAAACAAACCGTACAGCAGCATTAATTATAAAATCTGACGCATTCGCTCTTGAGTCACTTCAACCAAGAGGTCTGGCTGGAACTTAGAAATAAAGCGGTTACACCCTACTTTCTCAACCATAGCTTCATTAAAACTTCCACTTAATGAAGTATTTAGCGTGATGAATAGGTCATGCATTCTTGGGTCAGTACGTACTTCGTGTGTCAGCTTGTAGCCGTCCATTTCAGGCATTTCAGCATCGGTGATCATCAACAATATTTCTTGATTGATGTCTTTGCCTTCATCACACCAGCCCTTAAGTAAGGTCAGTGCTTCTAAGCCATCACAACACTCAATAATGTTCAAACCCAACTGCGACAAGGTGCCTTTGATCTGGTTACGCGCTGTTGAAGAGTCATCAACGATAAGCACATTGCGTCCTATCATCTCCTGAGCTAATTGTTCATCTAAAACGCCTTCAGAGATCGAGACATCGTAATCAATGATCTCAGCCAACACTTTCTCAACATCGATGATCTCGACGATCTTGTGCTGCTCTTCTTCTTGAATATGCGTAATAGCGGTTAGGTAGTTTGCACGGCCTGTTGTCTTTGGCGGCGGCTGGATTTCTGTCCATGTCGTGTTCACGATATTACGAACTTGCCCAACCAAGAAACCTTGTACGGTTCGGTTGTATTCCGTAATAATCAGGTTGCTCTCTTGAGACTCCGCACGAGATGGCGGAAAGCCAATGGCACTGCGTAAATCGATAACAGGCACCGATTCACCACGTAAAGACGCAACACCCGTAATATGATGATGAGAGCCCGGTAAGCGAGTGAGTACTGGCACTTTGAGGACTTCTTTCACTTTAAATACGTTAATCGCAAATAGTTGACGACTATTTAAGCTGAATAACAAGAGTTCCAGACGGTTTTCACCGACCAGTTTGGTTCTCTGATCAACCGAATTTAAAACGCCAGACATACAACACCTTAGTGACAAATAATAACTGTGGCTACAATAGCCTACTTCAATAGGTTAAAGCAAAGCGCCAATGCACAGAATGCTTAAACTAAGTACAACAAATGATGTTATACAAAGCTTAAGTACATGTTAAGGTTCAAGGTAAGGCTACAAGACGAGAAAAAGGGGTTAACCTTCAATAACTTTCATTAACAGTTGGCCATCGTATAAGGCCTGCTTGATGAGCGCAGCACCTGGCATGGTTGCCTGCTTATAAAAACGAGATTCCACCAGCTCTAAGTCTTTATGGTAAACCGATAGACTCTGCTCTTCGATACACTTTTGAATCGCCGGGTATAACACGCTCTTCGCCTGATTGATAACACCACCCACCAAGATTTTCTCTGGGTTGAACAGGTTAATCACAATCGCAATCGCAGAACCTAGATAACGGCCTAACTGTTCAATCACTTCGACAGCCAGCGGATCCCCATTAGCAGCGGCAGCACAGATCTGTTCAATAGTGACGTCTTCAAACACCGTTAGCGTTGATTCTTCACCATTTACCAATCGCTCTTTGACTTGGTCACGGATTGCCTGAGAACTCGCCACCGTTTCTAAACAGCCTCGATTACCACAGTGGCAAAGCTTGCCTTCTTTATCGATCTGGATATGCCCCAACTCACCGATGTTACCGTGACGTCCTTGCAGAACGCGACCATCAAGAATGATCCCGGCACCTAAACCGTGGTGAATCGAGATAAGAACAGAGTTGTCGTTGTCTTGTGAGTTACCAAACAGCTTTTCTGCTAATGCCCACGCTCGGGTATCATTGGCAATAAAGACTGGCAAACCGGTTTCTTTGTAGATCTCCGGCCCCAACGCTAAGTTTTCAACGTTATAGTGCGGCATCTGCAACACAATACCTTGCTCTGAATTCACCAGACCTGGCAGTGTGATAGCGATACTCGTCACCCTGTCGAGTTGCTCGGCATAGGTTTGGAAGAACTCATCGATTTCATGGAGAAGACGCGCAAGCACATCGTCTTGATCACGTTCATGGATATCAATCTTGGTATCGATAAGCACGTCGCCGCCCAATTCATGGAGCGCGATCGTCAAGTATCCGCGACCAAGACGCATCGACAAAAATTGCCAACCTTCGTTATTGGTTTGCAGACCGACAGCAGGACGCCCACGAGTCGTGGCTTCTTGAACCGTCGTTTCGTGAATAAGGTGAGCTTCAATGAGTTCACGGGTAATTTTAGTAATACTCGCCGGAGCCAACTCACTTTGCTTGGACAGATCGATACGAGAAATAGGACCTTTAAGGTCAATTAGTTTATATACACGACCAGCATTGACCTGTTTGATATGATCAATATGGCCCGGTTGAGCCATGTACATTTTACGCTCCAGAAATCATCAACGAGGTAATTTTTTTACTTTGCGAAGTAATTGTGAAGTCACTTGGTATATCGCCGTGACCAGTATCACGTATATACATGAATCTTTGTGTATCGAGTCAAATAGTTCGAGGAAAATTAACACCCACATCGATAATTTGCGACTTAATTTTCAGAGTAAAACATTGCGTTTGAGCCCTGAATTCAATAATTAAAGGCAAATCAAGAAATATCCTCCTAGCTCCCAATAAATTATCAATTAATGCATATACTTAATTCAGTCTTTTAAAAGATTACTTGGCCTCACTCTAGGAGTATTCATGACAGCCGAATTAAGAAAAACGAAAATCGTCACAACGCTAGGCCCTTCTACTGATAAAGGTAACGTGCTTGAAGAGATCATCAAAGCCGGTGCCAATATAGTCCGTATGAACTTCTCTCACGGCACCAGCGACGACCATATACAACGCGCAGAAAAAGTCAGAGCAATAGCAAAAAGACACGGTACTCAAATCGCCATTCTCGGAGACTTACAAGGTCCCAAGATTCGTGTGTCGACATTCAAAGATGGCAAAATCCAACTTGCCGTAGGCGACCTGTTCACTCTCGATAGCAGCCTAGGTTTAGGTGAAGGCAATCAAGAAGCCGTTGGCCTTGATTACAAAGAACTGCCTAACGACGTATCCGCCGGCGATATACTGTTGCTTGACGATGGTCGTGTTCAACTCAAAGTAACCAAAGTGGAAGGCTGTCGCGTTCATACCGAAGTCATCATTGGCGGCCCACTCTCAAATAACAAAGGCATCAACAAAAAAGGGGGTGGCCTTTCCGCAGAAGCGCTAACAGAAAAAGACAAGCGCGACATCGTCACCGCCGCACAAATCAAAGTGGATTACCTAGCGGTGTCTTTCCCTCGTAATGGTGAAGACATGCACTATGCTCGTCAGCTTGCACGAGAAGCCGGCTTAGAAGCTCACCTCGTCGCAAAAGTGGAGCGAGCAGAGACAGTAGCTACAGTTGAGAACATGGATGACATCATAATGGCCTCAGATGTGGTCATGGTGGCTCGTGGTGACCTCGGAGTGGAAATTGGCGACCCTGAGTTAGTCGGAGTACAAAAACAGCTTATACGCCGTGCCAGAGCGCTTAACCGAACTGTCATCACCGCAACTCAGATGATGGAATCAATGATTTCTGCGCCAATGCCAACCCGTGCCGAAGTTATGGATGTTGCCAACGCCGTACTCGATGGCACCGATGCTGTGATGCTGTCTGGTGAAACTGCAGCTGGTGACTACCCAGTCGAGACCGTAAAATCGATGGCTGAAGTCTGTATTGGTGCGGAAAAAATGGCAGGCATTAATAACCAATCCAATTACCGTATTGACCGCACCTTTGTTACTGCCGAAGAAACCGTTTCGATGGCGACCATCTACTCTGCAAACCATATGGAAGGCATTAAAGGCGTTGTCACTCTCACCGAGTCAGGCCGCACCGCACTGATGATGTCTCGCCTGAGTGCCGACATGCCGATCTACGCGCTGTCTCGTAACGAAGGAACGCTTAATCGCTGTACCTTATACCGAGGTGTGACACCAATCTACTTCGAGACAGAAGCCGAAGACAGCTTTGACATTGCACTATCTACACTCACTTGCTTGAAAGAGAAAGGACACCTTAAGTTTGGTGACCTAGTGATCGTCACTCAAGGCGACATTATGGATGTAGCAGGGTCAACCAACTGTATGAGAATCTTGCCTGTCACCTAATATTTGACCTTAAGGCGAAACGATTCGCCTAATCTCAAAAACTTAAAAGGGTTATCGAACCAAGTTCAATAACCCTTTTTCATTTCAGAACACGACTCACTAAAATCTGCTTAAACAGCATAACGAGCTCACAGCATGCTAGCTCATCAACTTCGGGAATTAGTTACCCGCAGCAATGGTGGCTAACTGTGGCATATGCGAGTTGCGAGCGTTTTCCGTTGAGGTATAGCTCTCCACAAATCGGTAACCGGCTTCTAAACCCAATTCGTAATCATGCAGTAAATCATCTTTATGACTCATTAATGAGCTCGATTTAAGCGTTTGACTAGGTGCTATCTGAACCACAAACGCGTCGTCTGGTGGCGAATTCAAAAAATCCTGAGTCAATGAGTAGGTCTGATAATGCACCATCAGCATGTCAGCCAACCCTGAATCAAACTTATCTCCGATTAAATGACTTAAGCGATAAATATCATCTGCACCAAATAGCCAGCGACCACCGTTCAGCAGGTCTAAATGCCCACGGTCACGCTTCTGCTCTTTTGAGCGCATAATTTGTTGTTGGAAGAAAGAGGTCCAGTCGGTTTTCCACTGTTCCACTTTCTGTTGCCAATGGCCTTGAACACTGTCGAAAGATTCGCGGAACCACTCCAGTTCTTCTGCAGATATAGGTTTAGGCGCTTTGACTGAAGATCCCTTAACTGGTGCTTCAACCAAATGGGTATTACCTTCCTCCACCACTGGCTCAGTACGAATCACCACAATAGAACGAGCTTGTCTTCGCCACGCTTCCTGAACTGGGATACACGCCGATACACCACCGTCCACATAAGCACTGTCACCAATAAAGACTTCGTCATTGTACAAGCGAGGAATAGCACAGGTCGCAATCATCACCTTGTACCAATCTTCGCCCAATAATGGGAAGTAGTGGTCTCGTAAGTCTTTGGAATCCGTTACAGCCGCATAGAAGTGGCGATCGCCTAGCGTTTGTCGCCCTAAATCCAGATCGAGCTTATATGGGTAAGCCATGATTTGTTCTAGCGCCCATTCTAATCCTAGGTTCTTTCTGTGTCGTATATAGGAAAAGAGATTGAAGAACTCTGGTGAGGTTGTGAGGTCGAGAACAAAAGAACGTCCAAGGCCTTTATCACGGCACAGATAAGCACATAAGTTGAGAGCACCTGCTGAGGTACCAAAAAATTCGTCGAAGGGGTCAAAATTTGAGAGAAGAAAGGCATCCAGCACTCCAGAAGTAAAAATACTTCTCTGTCCGCCACCTTGAGCGACCAGTGCTGTTTTTCCAGCAATAAACTTAGCGTAATAATCCAAGTCTATTGCTGTATCAATATTGGTTATAATCCCACTATTCATTATTCCCTGAGTATCAAAACTCAGCCTCGCAATAGATGGTATTAACTACCAATCGCAATAAAGCCAAATGAAAGAATGATCATGTAGATAAACACGGTAATTTGTAGGGCATTTTTCAGATTATGGTCCATAGACACCTCTGGCTTATTATTAATTTGTCGAGTCTCTATTTAAGTACTATCAGGTGTGTGAAGTATCTTCAAGAATCGTCGAAATTAGTCGCACAATATTGATGTAACCATCACAATTAGTAAGTGTATGGATAAGGATATACTCATGAATAACAAAGCAAATATGATGGCACTGATTACGCTTCTCTCCGTTTCAAGCGCGTATGCTTCGCCGGAGATCATCATTACACCTATGGTAGGTTATACCGGCGGTGGCAGTGTCGAAGACCAGGACGGTAAAACCTATGACATGAAAGGCTCTGAAAATTACACCTTTGCCATTGAAACGCCACTTGAAAAAGGACGCATCGGCTTCTTCTACTCCAATCAGAGCTCGGAATTAGAAACGCTTAACCTAAGCTCCTCCATCCAATACCTGCACCTTCAAAGCAGCATCTACTACCCTGCTTCGCCTGTGTTGTCGGGTTATCTAGGGCTAGGCCTGGGTGCTTCTTACGTCGATGTAGACTGGGCAAAAGATAAGTATGGATTCTCAACTTCTATCTTTGGTGGCTTAGAGTACAAATTTAGTGACCGACTAGCGTTGAACACACAAGTACGTTGGTTAGGCACGGTTGTCGACAACGATACCTCCGGTGTTTGTAATATCCCAAATAACGGGCAAGAGTGCATCATTCGCTTTGATACCGACTGGATGAACCAATTCCAAGCCAATGTCGGACTGAGTTTTACTTTCTAAGCGGCTCAATGAAGCAAAAATATAAGATCGGCCCAAACTAAAAAACCAGCTAAATGCTGGTTTTTTCATTATTAAAACGGTTTTAGTTCAGGTTAGAACTTATAGGTAACACCTAAAGCGCCGCCCACTTGCAACTCAACACCTTTATACATATCGAGTTCAGGGTGAACTTGAGCGTAAGCATTCCAACCTTCGTAGAAATTCACTTTCACGCCTAACGGCAAGCGTAAGCCAAAGTCGTCATTCCATTCAGCCCAAGCACCAGCACCGACGTACCAGCTCAACGGAGCTTCAGTCTCGAACTGACCACGCTTCAAAATGTAATCAAAGGCAGCGCCGTCATTGCCAATCGTAGCACGGTATTTCTGATCAAATTCCACAACGACACTCAGGTCTTGGTCAATGGCGAGTCCAACTTCCAAAGCTGGAGCTTCAGAAGCTTGAGCAAACGAGGCTCCGCTGCAGCACATAAGGCCGAACAAGTAACGATGTTTCATAATATTCTCAGACTGTACTTAAAAAACGGAAGTCTACTGGAATCTCAGCAAAAGGTGTCATCGCTGGGTAAAAGATAAAAGACACGAAAAATTTGGGAACGACCATCAAATGATCGAGTTGAATGATAAGTACCTGAGTTAATGGAGATTAAGCACAATAGATCTTTCATAGAGCAGAAAACAAAAAAGGAGGCCTTTCGGCCTCCTTTCAATTTATTGAATCAGAGAATTAACCGTTGTTACGGATCCACTCATCCATGTCTGTCTTAAGGTTGTCAGACTTAGTACCGAAGATAGCTTGTACGCCACCCGCTACTACTACAACACCTGCAGCGCCTAGTTTCTTCAGCTTGTCTTGGTCAACAAGAGCTGTATCAGCTACTGCAACACGTAGACGAGTAATACAAGCGTCAAGACCAGTGATGTTCGCTTTGCCACCGAATGCAGCAACTAGCTCACCAGCAAGTTCAGAACCAGTCGCAACTGACTCTTCTTCAGTCTCGTCTTCACGGCCTGGAGTTTTAAGGTCTAGAGCTTTAATCACAGTGCGGAATACGATGTAGTAAATTGCAGCGTAAGCAATACCACATACAACCATTAGGCCCATCTTAGACGCGTGGCCAGATAGAACTAGGAAGTCGATTAGACCGTGTGAGAAAGATGTACCGTGTACAAAACCTAGAGTGTTCGCAAGAACGTATGCAGAACCAGCTAGTAGAGCGTGGATTGCGTACAGTACTGGAGCAACGAATAGGAAAGAGAATTCGATTGGTTCAGTGATACCCGTTAGGAATGAAGTCAACGCAGCAGAAGCCATGATGCCCATTACTTTAGCGCGGTTTTCAGGCTTAGCTGAGTGTGCAATCGCGATTGCAGCAGCAGGTAGACCGAACATCTTGAACATGTAACCACCAGCTAGCTGACCGAAGCCATTGCCCGCTGCACGAGATGCGTCATCAGCAACTAAGTAACAAGTAAGAACACCGTTTTGAGTTTCGCCAGCAGCGTTTACACAAGTACCAGCTTCAAAGAAGAAAGGTACGTTCCAAACGTGGTGAAGACCAAATGGAATTAGAGAACGCTCAACGATACCGTAGATACCAAACGCCACTTGTGGGTTTTGGTGAGCAGCCCAATCAGAGAACGCAGAGATAGCGCCGCCAACTGGTGGCCATACTACAGATAGTAGGATTGCTAGACCAATCGCAGAGAAACCTGTGATGATTGGCACAGCACGCTTACCAGCGAAGAAGCCAAGGTACTCTGGTAGTTGAATACGGAAGAAACGGTTGAATGCCCAAGCAGCAACACCACCGACTAGGATACCACCTAGTACACCAGTATCGATTTTATCAACGCCCATTACACCAGCCATTACGCCAAGTGTAGCAGTCATGATGCCGTAACCAACGATAGCAGCTAGACCCGCTACACCATCGTTGTTAGTAAAGCCAAGTGCAACACCTACTGCGAACAGTAGTGCCATTTGACCGAATACTGAACCACCAGCTTGTTCCATTAAGTTTGAAACGATTTCTGGAATGAAAGGAAGATCTGCTGCACCGACACCTAGCAAAATACCCGCAACTGGTAAAACTGATACTGGAAGCATCAGAGACTTACCAACTTTCTGCAGGCTAGCAAAAAGGTTCTTAAACATGTTTATGCTCCTGATAAAGATAAAATAATTATATTGGGTTCTAACGGCACACCCCCGTAGCCTATATGTTAGCACCCTGCGAAAATGTAACCATGTATTGCATTATATTTTCTGCCGCTAAATATATATTGATGGGGAACTAACTTTCTAGTCACTTACGAAATTTAGTTTCAAAACACGTCTTGGATCACATGTCAAATCTAGAAATGCAATGCTTTACAAGTGTTTAATGCATTGAAATATATAAGTATTTTTCAAGAGCCCTATTATTTTACTGGGTAAATAAAATAGGAGCGAATGTTATTTTTAGTAACAAAATTACAAATGTTATAATTAGCGCTCTCAAGTTCAACATAATTCGTAAACATTAAAAAAAAACGTATTTTTGGTGATCAAAAACACAAAAAGGGAGCTTTTGCTCCCTTTTATTTGTTTAGTTAGTTTTTTATCGCAAAAAAAGTTTTCGGTAATTTTTGGTTGTTTGTTCAGCAACCTCTTTCATTGACAGCCCTTTCAGCTGCGCGATATAAGCCGCCACTTCGACTACATATGCAGGCTGATTCTGTTTACCTCGATATGGAATCGGAGCCAAGTATGGCGAATCCGTCTCGATCAGCAACCTGTCTAGCGGTAGGTTCTTAACAACTTCTTTAAGTTCTGTAGCCTGCTTAAAGGTCACAATGCCTGAAATTGAGATATAGAAACCTAGTTCCATTGCTGCTTCAGCGAATGCTTGATCTTCGGTAAAGCAGTGAATCACACCGCCACACTTCTCAGCTCCGCCATCACGTAAAATAGCTAATGTGTCTTCACGTGCGTTACGAGTGTGAATGATCAAAGGTTTATTCAGCTCAACGGCTAACTCAACATGCTGCTTAAATCGTAGCTGTTGCAGCTCCGCCGTCTCTGGTTGGTAGTGATAATCTAAACCTGTCTCTCCAATCGCCACAACCTTAGGGTTGCTCGCGTATTCACGCATTGTCTCTAGGCTGAAATCACTTTCAACATCGAGAGGGTGAACGCCACAAGAGGCTTTAACGTTATCAAACGGCGAGATCATCTCGAGCATATTTTCAAACGAATCGAGTGTCACACCGACAGAAAGCAATTGGTCTACATTAGCAGCCTTCGCCTTGTTAACCACATCTTCTACGCTGGTGTGTAAATCTTGGTAATCCAGTTTGTCTAAATGACAGTGGGAATCTACGAACATGTTTCCTCGCAAGTGGCTATCAGCCAATTCATTATGAGTAGCTCCGTATTGAGCCCAGGGTGTTGCTTTAACTGCTCAATCAATGTCAGCAGTTTATTCGATGCTGCATAAGCACTTTGATAAGACATCGCCTCACACAGTGCTTTCGCACTCGGAGTGAAAGCCTGATTCGCCAAACCAAAATGCAGCTTCTGTACATCTGACAATAGATGCCAAAGCCAGCCAAGTTGAATCAAAGGGTCTTTGCTAAGCTCTGTAGAGAACTTTAGCATGTCAGGTTGAGTGCCTTTTATCACATTCACAAAGCCATCGAGCGCTTTTGTTGAAGCTTCAACGCCACCTTGCTCAAACATCGCTTTTGCTTTTAAAGGCGCGTTGTCATTGAGTGCTAAAATATACTGCGGTACCGCTTTGCCCACTTCACCATCTAACCACGCTGATGCTGTCTCTAACTGCGGACTAACCACATTGAATTGCTGACAACGGCTAATAATAGTCGGCATTAAGCGATTACTGTTACGAGTAGACAGAATGAAGATGCACTTGCTTGATGGCTCTTCCAGAGTTTTCAATAGTGCGTTGGAAGCCGATTCGTTCATTGCTTCAGCAGGGTTAAGCAAAATAACGCGCAAACCACCTAACTGAGAAGACTCTTGAGCCCAGCGGTTACTGGCACGCACTTGATCAACCGTGATCGACTTACCTTCTTTCTCGGGTGAGATCACATGAAAATCAGGATGACTGCCCGACTTCATTAACTCACAGCTGTGGCAAAACCCGCACGACTCGCTTTCATAGTTCGTGCACATCAATGCGTCGGTAAGTTGGCTAATCAAAGCATCAACGCCGAGCCCTTCCGGTGCATTAACAATCACAGAGTTAGGAAAACGCTCCGCATCGAGACTTTTTTTCCACTCACTCCATACCGGTGTGAGCCAAGAATACACTTCAGCCATGACTACCTACTGTTTGTCGAGCCAAGCAGTTAGCGCGACTTTAATATCAGCGGCTACTTGCTCAATTTCTTGCTGCGCGTTAATCACAAGTACAGAATCATCTTGTTCTGCAATTTCTAGATAGCGCTCACGCGTTCGGTCAAAAAATGAGATGTCCATCTTTTCAATTCTATCAAGCTCACCACGGCCTCTAGCACGCTCTAGCCCTACTCTAGGGTCTAGGTCCAAATATAGCGTTAGATCGGGTTTAAAGCCGCCTAGCGTGGTTGCTTTCAGTGATTCCATAGTCGTGCGCGCGATCTGGCGACCACCACCTTGGTATGCCTGTGAAGACATATCATGACGATCACCCAATACCCATTGACCATTGGCGAGTGCCGGCTTGATGACGTTCTCGACTAATTGAACACGTGCTGCATACATCAACAGCAATTCAGTCATGTCTTGAAGCTTCTCGCCTTCGTGCTCTTCTTTAACCAATGAACGCATCTTTTCAGCTAAGACAGTACCACCCGGCTCGCGAGTATTAACAATATCTTCAACACCCGATGCTTTTAATGTCTCAACGATGGCATTGATTGCTGTGCTTTTGCCAGCGCCTTCAAGGCCTTCAACCACGATAAATTTCGACTGATTCATAATTATTTCTTTATCTGTTTTTTCTTAATTGCTTTAAGTAAGCTCGCACTGCACGGTTATGCTCAGTCAAACTCTTTGAAAATACGTGCCCACCTGTTCCACTCGCAACGAAATACAAGTAGTTGCTCTTCTCTGGATTCAACGCCGCGTTGATAGACGCTTTGCCTGCCATAGCGATAGGTGTCGGTGGCAAGCCACTCATTGTATAGGTGTTGTAAGGCGTTGGCGTGCGTAAGTCTTTCTTACGGATGTTGCCATCGTAGCTGTCACCCATGCCATAGATAACCGTTGGGTCAGTTTGCAAACGCATACGCTTGTTTAGACGGTTAACAAACACAGAAGAAACACGCTCACGTTCTGACGCAACAGCGGTCTCTTTCTCAATGATAGATGCAAGAATTAACGCTTCGTATGGCGATTTAAGAGGCAGCTTATCCGCTCGATTTTCCCACTCTTCATTCACCACGCTCATTAGGTCTCGATGCGCGCGCTTCAACAAATCTAAATCAGTGGTGCCGTAGGTGTAGTGATACGTTTCTGCTAAGAAGAGACCTTCTAGCTTTTCGTTTTCAATACCCAACTTTTCAGCGATCTCTTTTTCAGAAACGCCATCCAATGTCTGTTGAATGAATTCGTTGTCTTTTAGCTGAACAAGCCATTCGTCAAAACGACTGCCTTCAACAAAGGTAATAGTAAACTGGTGTTCTTTCCCTTCTACAAGCACCTGTAGCGCTTGCTCTAAGGTTAAACCCGGTTCAAGCAGGAAAGTACCCGCTTTTACGTCTACAAGCTCAGGATGTAACTTACGGATTAATTTCTCGTAAGGAGAAGCCTCAAACAGCCCCTCGTTAATCAACTGGGCTAGAACGCGGTTAAAGCTGCTACCTGAAGCAACAGTCACGACTTGTGGTTTTTCTAATTGAATAACTTGTTTCAGGTTATCTTGCGCTTGGTTGTAAACATAAAAACCAGCAGCACCGGCTGCAATTAAGCACAAGATAATAAAAATAAATAACTTTTTGATCACGAGTTTAGTTGTCCTTGAAGGCTACGAGTAATGGTTCCAATGTTAAATTGGGTATCACTAATACGGGTAACTGGGGCAACCCCTAAAATGGAGTTTGTCATGAAAACCTCATCAGCTTGCATGAGTTGAGATAAGCAGTAGTCACTAATTGTAACGGAAAGTTCAGCCTGATTCAGCGCGGTTAACACTTGCTTACGCATAACCCCCGCGACACCACTTTGAGTGAGTTGAGGTGTGTATATCGACTGACCTTTGCGCCAGAACAGATTGGCCATGGTGGTTTCAATCACATTGCCCGATATATCAAGAACCACGCCATCCACTTCATTAGCTTGATCCATTTCATCTTTCATCAAAATCTGCTCAAGGCGATTATTGTGCTTATGGCCAGCCAGTAGTGGGCTCAAACCTAGCGCTTGATGGCAGATACCGAGTTCAACACCGGAGTCTTGCCACGCTGAATAATGGCTTGGGTAATCAAAGGTACTGATGGTGATTGTCGGCTTGGCGATATTCTTGGTACTGTAGCCACGCCCACCCGCTCCACGACTAACGTGCAGCTTGATCCCTGCTTTTTGATTATGAGGCTTGTTGGCGTTATGGAGCTTCTTTGAACCATCAAGGCTCTTTGTGCCATGAAGAGCGTTATGTTGGATGTGTTGAAGCGCAGTATCGAGCCAAAGACTAACAACATCCCAATCAAGAGCAGAAATGCGTAGCGCTTTAAGGCACTCGTCGACACGGTGCTGATGATCGTGAAGATGTTGTATCTCACCATCACTCACGAGCATTGTCGTAAAACAGCCGTCTCCGTACTGAAACGAGCGATCCAAAATATCGATAGTTTGCTGGCTTTCTCCATCAACCCAAAACATGTTTTTCCCCATAAAAAGAAACGGCTCAATGCTAAAGCATCAAGCCGTTTAAAAACAAGTCTAATTGTGACTATCTACGAGTGTTTACGTCTTTAATAAGATGATTAAATCTTTTTGAAGATCAAACAGCCGTTTGTACCACCGAAACCGAATGAGTTACATGCAGCATATTCCATGTTGCTAACTTCACGCGCAGTGTGAGGTACTAAGTCAATATCTAAGCCTTCTTCAGGATCATCTAGGTTGATTGTTGGTGGAACAATTTGGTCAACCAGAGACATAGCCGTGATGATAGCTTCAGCAGAACCAGCAGCACCTAGAAGGTGGCCTGTCATTGATTTCGTAGAAGAAACCAATACTTGCTTGCTGCCTGCTTCGCCAAGAGCACGCTTGATGCCCTTAACTTCCGCTACGTCACCAGCAGGAGTCGAAGTACCGTGTGCGTTTACATAACCGATTTGTTCACCAGTAATGCCAGCATCACGCATAGCCGCTTCCATTGCTAGTGCGCCACCTGAGCCATCTTCACTTGGAGATGTCATGTGGTAAGCGTCACCCGACATACCGAAGCCAACTAGCTCACAGTAAATCTTAGCGCCACGAGCTTTCGCATATTCGTACTCTTCAAGAACCATCATGCCTGCACCGTCGCCAAGAACGAAGCCATCACGGCCTTTGTCCCATGGACGAGAAGCTTTTTGAGGCTCATCGTTACGAGTAGAAAGTGCTTTAGCCGCACCAAAACCGCCCATACCTAGTGGAGTTGATGCTTTTTCAGCACCACCCGCTAGCATTGCGTCTGCATCGCCGTATGCAATCATACGAGCCGCGTGACCAATGTTATGTAGGCCAGTCGTACATGCAGTAGAAATCGCGATATTTGGACCGCGTAGGCCACGCATGATAGACATGTGACCAGCAATCATATTCACGATCGTCGACGGTACGAAGAACGGGCTGATCTTACGAGGGCCTTTTTCAGTTAGAGCTTGGTGACCGGCTTCGATCAAACCAAGACCACCAATACCAGAACCGATAGCAACACCCACACGTGGAGCGTTTTCTTCAGTAATAGTTAGGGCTGAATCATCTAAAGCTTGAATACCTGCTGCGACGCCGTACTGGATGAACAAGTCCATCTTACGAGCATCTTTTTTAGTCATATACTCTTCGCAGTTAAAGTCTTTAACTAGACCTGCAAAACGAGTTGAGAAATTGGTTGCATCAAAATGATCGATATTAACGATACCACTTTGACCAGCTAGCAGGGCTTTCCAAGAAGATTCTACAGTGTTGCCTACCGGTGACAACATACCCATGCCAGTGACAACTACACGACGCTTGGACACGATTTTACACTCCGGGGATTGAGGTGATTTAAGATGAGGATAGATGAGTTAGATAAAACACAGGCGGTCGAGGTGACCGCCTGGGAGAGATTATTACTGAGCGCTAGTTACGTAATCGATAGCTGCTTGAACAGTAGTAATTTTCTCAGCTTCTTCATCTGGGATTTCAGTGTCAAATTCTTCTTCTAGAGCCATTACTAGCTCTACTGTGTCTAGAGAATCTGCACCTAGGTCATCAACGAAAGAAGCTTCGTTTTTAACTTCAGCTTCGTCTACACCTAGCTGTTCAACAATGATTTTCTTTACGCGTTCTTCGAGGTTGCTCATTTTTTCTTTTCCTTTACAGAGTTCGCTTTATGCGATGTTTTCCGTAGTTTATTCAATCTATTGAAAGTTGCAAGGTCAACTTTTCTGGTCAAACCACAATTTTCACGATTTTAACCGAAATTACGTATGATCTTGACTTAAATCATGCACAAATGTTGCACATAATTTACACCATGTACATACCGCCATTGACGTGAAGTGTTTCACCTGTGATATAAGCTGCCGCAGGTGACGCCAAAAATACCACAGCTTCAGCGATTTCGCGAGGGTCACCTAGTCGACCTGCTGGTACATTCGCCAAAGTTGCTGCACGTTGGTCATCATTTAGCGCTTTAGTCATGTCTGTTTCGATAAAACCAGGCGCTACAGTGTTTACTGTAATGCCACGAGACGCAACTTCACGAGCCATTGATTTAGTAAAGCCAATTACACCAGCTTTTGCAGCTGCGTAGTTAGCTTGACCAGCGTTACCCATAGTACCAACTACAGAACCAACGTTAACAATACGGCCTTGACGCTTCTTCATCATGCCACGCAATACAGCTTTAGACATGCGGAAAATAGGCGTTAGGTTAGTATCAATGATGTCGTTCCACTCATCGTCTTTCATACGCATAAGTAGGTTATCACGAGTGATACCAGCGTTGTTAACTAGAATGTCAATCGCACCGAATTCATCGTTGATGGTTTTCAGTGTAGCAGCAATTGAGTCAGTATCCGTTACATTAAGAGCAAGACCTTTACCGTTCTCACCAAGGTACTCGCTGATTGCAGCTGCGCCGCCTTCAGATGTCGCAGTACCGATAACTTTAGCACCACGCTCAACTAAAAGTTCAGCGATTGCACGACCGATGCCACGGCTTGCGCCTGTAACTAGTGCAACTTTGCCTTCTAAATTCATCATAACTTCTCTATTAAGTGGTTATTTACTTAGCAGCTTCTAGTGATGCAGTGTCATTAACTGCAGCAGCTGTCATAGTTTTTACGATTCGTTTTGTTAGACCAGTAAGAACTTTACCAGGGCCTAATTCAAGTAGCTTCTCAACGCCTTGCTCATTCATCGCTTGTACGCCTTCAGTCCAACGAACTGGGCTGTACAGCTGACGAACAAGTGCGTCTTTAATTTTTGCAGGATCTGTTTCAGCGATAACATCAACGTTATTGATAACAGGCAATGCTGGCGTGTTGAACTCTAGAGCTTCTAGAGCCACCGCTAGCTTGTCTGCTGCTGGCTTCATCAGTGCACAGTGAGACGGCACAGAAACAGGTAGCGGAAGTGCACGCTTAGCGCCCGCTTCTTTACAAAGTGCACCAGCACGCTCTACTGCCGCTTTGTTACCCGCGATAACAACTTGGCCAGGAGAGTTAAAGTTAACTGGAGACACAACTTCGTCTTGCGCAGCTTCTTCACACGCTTTAGCAATCGCTTCATCGTCTAGACCGATGATTGCGTACATTGCACCAACACCTGCAGGAACCGCTTCTTGCATCAGTTGACCACGTAGTTCAACCAGCTTGATCGCTTCTTTAAAGTCGATAACGCCGGCACATACAAGTGCAGAATATTCACCTAGGCTGTGACCTGCTAGATTTACAGGTTGCTCTAGGCCAAGCTCTTGCCATACACGCCAAATTGCAACAGACGCTGTTAATAGAGCCGGTTGAGTGCGAAAAGTTTCATTTAGATTTTCTACAGGACCATCTTGAACCAATGCCCATAGATCGTAACCAAGTGCTTCTGAAGCTTCAGCAAATGTCTTTTTAACAACATCATACTGTTCGCCTAGGTCAGCAAGCATACCGATAGCTTGAGAGCCTTGGCCTGGGAATACGATAGCAAATTTGCTCATTGTAATTTTCCTTTAAGCAAAGCAAAAAATTGAATAAGGCACATAAGTTATGTGCCTTGTTTGTTGATTATCGCTTAGGGTTAGAATTTAACTAACGCAGAACCCCAAGTGAAGCCGCCGCCAAATGCTTCAAGTAGAAGCGTTTGACCACGTTTAATTCGCCCGTCGCGAACAGCCTCATCTAGGGCCGTTGGTACGGTAGCTGCTGACGTGTTGCCGTGCTTATCAAGAGTAATCACTACTTGATCAAGCGACATCGTCAGCTTTTTAGCGGTTGCCGAGATAATACGGTAGTTCGCTTGGTGTGGAACTAACCAATCAAGCTCTGACTTATCCATATTGTTCGCCGCTAAGGTGTCTTTAACTAGCTTAGAAAGCTGAGTTACCGCCACTTTAAATACTTCGTTGCCCGCCATGTGCAGCCATTTGTCTGCATCACCGCCGCGCTCTGGTACTTCTAGGCTTAGAAGCTCACCGTATTTACCATCAGAGTAAATATGAGTAGACAAAATACCTGGCTCTTCGCTTGCGCCTACAACCACCGCGCCTGCTGCATCACCAAATAGGATGATAGTAGAGCGGTCAGTCGGATCACAGGTTTTTGACAGTGCATCAGCACCAATTACCAAAACGTTCTTACACATGCCAGTCTTGATGTGTTGATCAGCAACAGACAGTGCGTAGACAAAACCAGAACACGCTGCAGCCAAATCAAACGCAGGGCAGCCTTTGATACCAAGCTTGCCTTGTACCTGACATGCCGAAGACGGGAATGTGTGGCTACTGCTGGTTGTCGCAACGATGATTAAATCAATCTCTTCTTTGTCGATACCTGCCATTTCAATGGCATTTTCAGCAGCGTAAAACGCCATATCAGCAACGGTTTCGTTTTCCGCTGAAATACGACGCTCTTTAATACCCGTTCTAGCAACGATCCACTCATCGCTAGTCTCTACCATTTTCTCTAAGTCTGCGTTAGTACGCACCTGAGATGGCAAGTAGCTGCCAGTACCTAAAATTTTGCTATACATGAAGACTAATAATGCCTCTCGAGTAAAACCGCTTCCAAACGATCGCTAATGCGGCTGGGGACTTGTCGTTTGACCTCGTGTACTGCTTCACCAATCGCGTTGACGACTGCAGACACATCAGCACTTCCATGACTTTTAATGACAATGCCGCGCAATCCTAACAAACTTGCGCCGTTATACTGGTCGGGGTTCAAGGTTTTTAATTCAGTAAATAGCTCAGAAAACAGCATTCTGGCTATCCAACCCTTTATTGTTGAAGCCATCATGCGCGTTTTTAGCTTATCAATAAAGAGCTGAGCCGTACCTTCGCACGTTTTTAAGCAGACATTGCCCACAAAACCATCACATACGACGACATCAGCAGCATCTTGAAGTAATTGATTACCTTCAATATAGCCTATGAAGTTCACAGACTGGGTATTAGACAACATTTCAGCGCATCGTTTTACAAGGTCATTGCCTTTAATTTCTTCTGCACCGATATTCAAGATAGCGACACGTGGTGCGCGACCTAAATGTTGTTCTGCTAATGCACTGCCCATGACAGCAAACTGAAAGAGTGAATCTGCGTCACTAGAAACGTTCGCCCCTAAATCAAGCATCCATGTGCGATTTCCGGATGCAGTAGGCAAAGCTGAAACCAATGCAGGCCTATCAATACCGGGAAGAAGCTTGAGTCTGAAACGGGATAAAGCCATCAGTGCGCCAGTGTTACCACCACTCACACAAGCATCAGCCTGTGATTCGGCAACCAGATCGATAGCGGCACGCATAGAGCTACCCTGACTATTACGTAAGGCTAGTGAAGGTTTTTCAGAATTGGAAATGACTCGATCACAATGCTGGATACTCAAACGAGAATCAGGCATTCGACCTAATGAAGATAATTGAGATGTGATCGCGTTTCGATCACCTATTAGAATGACTTTTAGCTCTGGGAAATACGACAGTGCCTGCACGGCGGCAGGCACTGTTACACGAGGACCGAAGTCCCCGCCCATTGCATCAAGCGCAACGGTTAGATTTTGCAAAGGTCAACCTTACTTGTTGATAACCTTTTTGCCGCGGTAGAAACCTTCGGCAGTCACGTTGTGACGTAGGTGAGTTTCACCTGAAGTTGCGTCTACAGAAAGTGCAGCTGTAGTTAGCGCATCGTGTGAACGACGCATGCCACGCATTGAACGTGATTTCTTGCTCTTTTGTACGGCCATTGACCCTACTCCTATGTAAATTCTTAAAGAAGCAATTACTTCTTTAAGCTTTTTAAAACATCAAATGGATTCGGCTTTTTGTCTTCCTCAATTTCTTCAGGAAGTTCACCAAACACCAAGTTATTTGAGTTAACGCTACATTTCGCATCGTCGTGCATTGCTATTTGTGGCAATCCAAGGATGAACTCGTCTTCAACTAATTGAATCAGGTCTAACTCACCGTACTCGTTCAGATCTACCAAATCGTACTCTTCCGGTGCTTCCTCTTCACTTTTCTCACTGTAAACAGGAGTATAAGTAAATTGGACATCGCACTCATGTGCGAAAACCTCATTACAACGTTGACACTCTAAATCGACTTCGACGTTAGCTTTACCAGAGATAACGACTAATCGTTGTTCATCAAGCCCAAATGACATTGAGACTTGCGCGTCACGTTTTACGCCTTCAGTTGCTTCAGTTAAACGCTTCAAAAGACTGACCTGGATGATACCATCCATATCGAGTCGTTTTTGAGCCGTTCTTGCCGGATCAACTGTACGCGGTATTTTTTCCTTTTGCATAGGGCGCGAATCTTATCTTCCAAATCGTGTTTAGTCAAAGGAAATGGCAAAAAAAATGTACTTTCCTGCCTTTCCTATTCAGAGCATTATGAATAGCAGGACAAGTTACGTTATCCTGAGATAAATGCTTCCTTGAATTGTAAATTAAAATGAGAAATTACCAACTAGTTTTAGCCTCTACATCACCATTTAGGCAAGAGATCCTCAAAAAACTACAGTTAAGCTTCATTACAGCCAAGCCAGACTGCGATGAAACGCCGCTTCCTGAAGAGACGCCTCAACAGCTGGTGATGCGCCTTGCTGAGACCAAAGCTAAGTCTTGTGTTGTGGAGCAACCTAGCTTAGTCATTGGTTCTGATCAGGTTTGCGTAATTGATGGAGAGATCATTGGTAAGCCTCACACTCGAGAAAAAGCGATCGAGCAGTTATCTCGTCAAAGCGGCAAGAGCATTACTTTTTATACTGGGCTTTCGGTTTGGAACAACGAAACCAATGAAGCTGACACACGTCTCGACACCTTTGTAGTGCATTTCCGCGATTTAACTAAGCAACAGATCATTAGTTATGTTGAAAAAGAGCAGCCTTATTACTGCGCAGGTAGCTTTATGTGTGAAGGGTTAGGCATCGCGTTGTTTAAACAGATGGAAGGGAAAGACCCAAATACTTTGATCGGCTTACCGCTGATCGATCTAGTCGATATGTTAGAAGCGCAAGGAATGGGGGTACTATAACGGATACGCTCTCTTTGTTAGAGATTCCCTACTCCTTCCTTCGTCAGTCTAGGGAATGGCGGAACACGCAATTTTATCTAACCAACTAATGATATAGAGCGTGATTTTAAAAAGTCGTCATCCTCAAGAGCGAGGAACGAGCGACTTGGGGATCTTCTACAACAGATGAAAACAAAAAAGGTTGACGATATTCGTCAACCTTTCTCATTTATGGATACTGAAGAACAAATTTAGAGGCACTCTATACCTTCGTATCTCGTATCTCGTATCTCGTATCTCGTATCTCGTATCTTCTTAAAGCTTACGTAAACCAGTTAGGGCTTTCTCTAGCCTTCTTTCCATTGGCGCCGAGATATCCATCTTCTCTTCACTACCTGGGTGTGTGAACTTGATGTTTGCTGCATGTAGGAACAGACGATCAAGACCAACCTTACCCGTGTAAGCGTCAAAACGACGATCACCGTAGCGATCATCCCAAGCAATTGGGTGACCAGTATACTGAGCGTGCACACGAATTTGGTGTGTTCGGCCTGTAATTGGGCTTGCTTGAATCAACGTCGCCTCTTGGAATTTTTCTAAAACCTTAAAACGGGTTTCAGAAGCTTTACCATTCGGGTTAACTCGAACAATGCTGTTCACTTCATTTTTCAACAAAGGTGCGTTGACGACTTTGCAGCTGTTCTTCCATTCGCCCATAACTAAAGCGAAGTAGTATTTTTGAACCGTTTTTTCACGGAACTGTGCTTGAAGGTGTCTTAGCGCCGAGCGCTTCTTAGCAACAAGCAAAATGCCAGACGTATCTCTATCGATACGGTGCACTAATTCAAGAAAACGAGCATCAGGGCGAAGAGCACGTAATGCTTCAATCGCGCCAAATTTTAATCCGCTACCACCATGAACAGCAGTGCCAGACGGTTTGTTAATAATTAGCATGTGATCATCTTCATAAATGATGCACTGTTCTAATTCTGAAACCTTGTTGAGTTTCGTGCTCGGCACGTTCTCTTCTGTTTTCTCTTCAATAGTAACCGGAGGGATACGAACTAAATCGCCAGCTTTTAGTTTGTACTCAGCCTTAATGCGTTTTTTATTTACGCGGACTTCGCCTTTACGCACGATTCGGTAAATCATGCTTTTCGGGATGTTTTTTAATTGGTTGCGTAAGAAGTTATCAATACGCTGACCAGCCATATCTTCGTCAATGTCGACGAATTGGACTTGGGTTCTAATTTCGCTCATTGCGCTATTGTATCACTGTCACTTTTGATAATTGAGATTTTCTTAGCCCTATTCCGAACTTATTTATCCCTAATCCTTACCGATCTATCCCAAAATGGTCGCCGAAGTTCTATATTTCTTTGATTCTTCGAACAAAAAAGCACCAAGATTCCTGCAAATTAAAATATCAATTGATAAATTATTTATAGACAGTGAGTTAGAGCTATCAAAACCCAAACAAAAACTGTTTTTTTTACAGCATTCCGACAAAGCAGATTGCTGTGTTTACCGACCGCTGCTATAGTTCACAGCTGCTATCAGTGGTTTGACTATTATTTAAACAGCTAACCATTCATAAGCAAGTAAATGAGTAGATAACTCAGATTAGACAGTGCTGCAATCGGCGTAAGACACGGTCAACTGAGTTCCTTATCGCTCTACTCACGTACACTCATGTTGAGTATTCACCGCCACATCGCGGATCATAGGCTAACTCCCTATGATGACTGACGTGCCCCAGAGCATCCCTCTCCAGCCGGGAGGCTGCACCGATAAAGCCATGGGATCTGGCACCATGAGAAACGAAATAAAGCGATAAGAACAATGATGAAAATAAGAAAAGACAATGAGAACTTCTAAATGAAAAGAATGTTAATTAACGCAACTCAAAAAGAAGAGTTGCGTGTCGCTTTGGTTGATGGCCAACGACTGTTCGATCTAGATATCGAAAGTCCAGGTCACGAGTCAAAGAAAGCGAATATCTACAAAGGACGTATTACCCGTATTGAACCAAGCCTAGAAGCGGCATTCGTTGATTACGGCGCAGAACGTCACGGTTTCCTCCCTCTTAAAGAAATTGCCCGCGAATACTTCCCTGAAGGTTATACATACCAAGGCCGTCCTAGCATTAAAGAAGTGCTAAAAGAAGGCCAAGAAGTAATCGTACAAGTAGAGAAAGAAGAACGTGGTAGCAAAGGTGCTGCACTGACAACTTTCATCTCTTTGGCTGGTAGTTACTTAGTTCTTATGCCTAATAACCCTCGTGCTGGCGGTATTTCTCGTCGTATCGAAGGTGAAGAACGCACTCAACTGAAAGCAGCATTAAGCACTCTTGAGCTTCCTCAAGGTATGGGCTTAATCGTGCGTACAGCGGGTGTTGGCAAAAGCGCAGAAGAGCTAGAGTGGGACCTGAATGTTCTATTGAACCATTGGGGCGCTATCAAGCAAGCTTCTGATTCAAATGCAGCTCCTTTCCTAATTCACCAAGAGAGTAACGTTATTGTTCGCGCAATTCGTGACTACCTACGTCGTGATATTGGCGAGATTCTAATCGACAGCAATACTATTTTTGAACGTGCACAAGCGCACATTCAATTAATACGCCCAGATTTCATGAATCGCGTTAAGAAATACGATGGTGAAGTGCCACTATTCAGCCATTACCAGATTGAAAGCCAGATCGAATCTGCTTTCCAACGTGAAGTTCGTCTTCCATCTGGTGGTTCTATCGTAATCGACCCAACAGAAGCACTGACTTCTATCGATATCAACTCTGCTCGTGCAACAAAGGGCGGCGATATTGAAGAAACAGCACTTAACACTAACCTAGAAGCTGCCGATGAAATTGCACGTCAATTACGTCTACGTGACCTAGGTGGTCTTGTTGTAATCGACTTTATCGATATGACCCCGGTTCGCCACCAACGCGAAGTAGAAAGCCGTCTACGTGATGCCGTTCGTTTAGATCGCGCACGTGTTCAGATTGGTCGTATTTCTCGCTTTGGTCTTCTAGAGATGTCTCGTCAACGTTTGAGCCCATCACTAGCAGAAGCAAGCCACCACATTTGTCCTCGTTGTACAGGTACTGGTGTTGTTCGTGATAACGAATCTCTAGCACTTTCTGTTCTACGTTTGATTGAAGAAGAAGCTCTAAAAGACAACACAGCACAAGTACTTGCTGTTGTGCCTGTTCCAATCGCTTCTTACCTTCTGAACGAAAAACGTCGCTCAGTAAACCACATCGAGAAGAACCAAGAAGTTAAGATCACTGTTGTTCCTAACTCAGACATGGAAACGCCGCATTTTGAGGTTATCCGTGTTCGTGAAGGTGAAGAGTTCGATCTACTATCTTACTTGCTGCCTAACAAGCTAGAAGCTCTAAAAGAAGCGGAAAGCAAAGAGCCTGCTGAACAGACTATTCGTCCTAAGAAGATCGAAGAACCTGCTCTGAAAGGCTTCGCAGCTCCTGCTCAATCAGCACCAACTCCTGCTCCAGCACCTAAAGCTGTAGAAGAGAAGAAAGCTGAACCAGCAGCGACTCAAGAACCAGGCCTAATTGGTCGTTTCTTCAAAGCTATCGGTAGCTTCTTATTTGGCTCTTCAACTCAAGAAGAGAAAAAAGAAGAAGAGAAGAAAGAAGAAGAAAAACCTAAAAACAATCGTAACAACGGCAACCGTCAACGCCGTGATCGTAACGATAACCGTCGTCGTAACCAACGTGGTGAGCGTGGCGAACAGCGTAACGACCGTGGTGAACGTGGTGACAATCGTAACGAAAACCGTGACAACAAACGCCGCCGTAAGCCAGCTCGTGATGAGAAGCCTGAAGAGCAAAAAGAAGCAGCTCCACAGCAAACTCGTCAGCCTCGCAAGCCTAAGCAAGACCGTCGCAACAAGCCACGTGATGAGCAGAAGCAACGCGAAGAGCAAGCACCATCTAAATTAGCAGAAGAAGGTCTACAGCTAGCAGCAGAAGCACAAGCTGGTAAACCGGAAGCGCCTAAGGCTAAACCTGAAGCGAAAGCAGCTAAGATTAAAGAGCGTCGTCAGCGTCGTAAACTGAACAAGCAAGTTCGTGTTAAAGACCAACAAGCTCAAGCTGAAGATAACGCTTCAAAAGAGCAGGTTGCTGCTAAAGAACTATCTGTTTCAAAAGAACAGTCAGTAGCTCAAGAGCAAAAAGTTGCGGAACAAGTAGAAGCAACTCAAGCGAATGCAGAGCAAACTGAACAGGAAGAGCCGAAACAACGTCGTAACCGTCGTTCTCCACGTCACCTACGTGCAAGTGGTCAACGTCGTCGTCGCGGTCGTGATCGTCGCCCTAACCCATTCCGCCTACGTAAAGGTGGTGTAGCTTCTCCAGAGATGGCTATGGGTAAAGTGATGCCTCGCTTCATTCCAAAACCTCACCACAAGCTGGCAAAGCCTGAAGTGGCTGAAGTTCAAGTAGCAGCTGAAGCTCAAACATCTGTTCAAGAGCAGAATGTTGCTCTAGAGACGGCACCACAAAGCAACGTAGCAATGACTGGCGGCTTCGCATGTCCAGAGCTTGCAATGGGTAAAGTTATCATCCGTCGTGAAGATGCTGCTGTTGAAGCTCAAGTAGCTGAGACTCCTGCTGCAGTTGAAGCTCCTGCAGTCGTTGAAGAAGCACCAGTGGTTGTTGAAACCGCGAAAGTTGAAGCTCCAGTGATTGCAGAAGCGACGAAAGTTGAAGCGCCTGTTGTAGCAGAAGCTGTGCAAGCAGAAGCAACACCAGTTGTTGAAGCTGAAGCGCCTAAAGCTGAAAGTGCAAAAGTTGAAGAAGCACCTGTTGTTAAAGCAGAAGCTCCTAAAGCGGCACCAAAGGCAGCTGTTGCTAAGAAGCAAGCCGGTTCACCAATGACTAAAGCTCCTGGTCCTCAAGAGATCAAAGAGATTGAAGTGATTGCAGCTCCGTTCCGCACTGAACGTTTTGTATCGAAAGGTGCAGGCAGTCAGGCAGCGTCGAACAAAGCTGGCGCGGCGATGACTAAGCCAAACTACTAGTGATTACTGATAGGTAATCGCGAGTAAATAGAATCAAAGGCTGCTTATTAAAGCAGCCTTTTTCATATCTACTAATCGAATAAAAATTAACAGATATATTACTCAAAGTTAGGTTCAACCTTGAACTTAATCACATTTTTGGGTAGCATTCGCGCACTTATCTTTTCGACACTTCGCTATTGCCGCTCTTTTCCATCACTGTTTGGCTACGCAATACACCCGTGTCGGTAAATCCATCTTAAGCATAGCTGAGCAAACATGTTCGAATTCCCACAATTTTCAAAGCACTCTGTAAAGAATGACGTGCTTTCAGGTCTTACAGTAGCCCTGGCTCTGGTACCTGAAGCTGTAGCATTCGCCTTTGTTGCTGGCGTTGACCCAATGGTTGGTCTTTATGCAGCATTCATCGTAGGTTTAATCACTTCTGTCTTTGGCGGCCGTCCAGGTATGATTTCTGGCGCAACCGGCGCAATGGCCGTTGTAATGGTGAGCCTAGTGGCAACCCATGGTGTTCAATACCTATTCGCAGCCGTTATGCTGGCTGGCCTTCTGCAAATTGCAGCAGGTGTATTTAAACTAGGTAAATTTATCCGTATCGTTCCACACCCAGTAATGATTGGTTTCGTGAACGGTTTGGCCATTGTTATCTTCCTAGCTCAACTTGGTCAATTTAAAGCGCCAGACGTAACAGGTGCGTTGACTTGGTTACCAAGCGGTCAAATGACACTAATGCTAGGTCTAGTAGCCCTTACAATGGCTATCATCCACTTCCTACCTAAGCTAACAACAGCAGTACCATCTTCATTAGTTGCTATTGTTACAGTAACGGCTTTGGTTGTGGGTCTTGACCTTGAAACTCGCACTGTTGTCGACTTCCTACGTACAATGTCTGGTGACGAAGCTGCTACGCTAGCGGGCTCTCTTCCAACATTCTCAATTCCTGCTGTTCCGTTTTCTTTAGATACACTACAGATCATCCTGCCTTACGCAATTATCCTTGCGGCTATCGGCCTGATTGAATCTCTGCTGACACTGACAGTACTAGACGAAATGACAAACACTCGTGGTCAATCTAACCGTGAATGTGTTGGTCAAGGTATGGCTAACGTAACGTGTTCTGTATTCGGTGCGATGGGTGGTTGTGCGATGATCGGTCAATCGATGATCAACGTAAACTCAGGTGGTCGTGGTCGTCTTTCAGGTATCGTCGCCGCAGTTGCACTACTGATGTTCATCCTGTTCGGTTCTGCACTGATTGAAATGATTCCTCTAGCAGCACTTGTGGGCGTAATGTTCATGGTTGTTATCGGCACATTTGAATGGGCAACCTTCAAGCTTGCGCGTCGCGTTCCTAAACAAGACTTCTTCGTTATCGTTCTTGTTACCGTAGTAACAGTACTGACTGATCTTGCTGTGGCAGTAGGTGTTGGTGTTGTCGCTTCTGCGCTAATGTTTGCTTGGCAACATGCTAAACACATCTACGCAGATACATCAGTAAACGCTGAAGGCTCAAAAGAGTACAAAGTTAACGGCCCAATCTTCTTTGGTTCAACGGCTAACTTCCTAGAGTTGTTTGACGCATACAACGATCCACAAGATGTAATCGTTGATTTCGCAAACTCACGCGTGACTGACCACTCTGCAATTGAAGCGATCGACACGATTGCTGACCGTTACGCGGCGCTAGGTAAAACACTTCACCTTCGCCACCTAAGCCAAGACTGTGTTGCTATGCTGCACAAAGCAGGTAGCTTAGTTGAAGCGAACGTTGCAGAAGACCCAATCTACAAAGTAATGTCTAAGTAATCTTAGCTGTAGCTTTAAGTTAGATTTAGAGAGGCCGACATTCAATGTCGGCCTTTTTTATACCTATCGGTCAGCCCTTACGCTGATAACAAAACGACGTACATTGTTCCTACACTACATCGAACGCAGTATCGCTTCGCTAGACTCTTCGATTAAATCCAACACCAATTCAAAACCATTTCCCTCACCATAATACGGATCGGGGATCTCTTGATATTGTGACTCTCCAAAGCTCAAAAATAATGCGAGCTTGTATTGGAGGTGAACTGGGCATTGGCTCATTAAGTCGTCTAAATTCGCCCTATCGGCCGCGAGTATCAGGTCAAATTCTTCGAAGTCATTATCTACCACTTTACGAGAAGTAATCCCCTTAAAGCTGTAGCCTCGCTTCTCTCCTGCAGATTTGGATCGCGAGTCTGGCGGGTTGCCTTGATGAAAACCAATCGTCCCCGCAGAGTCGACCACAACATCAATATCCAGCTGTTGCGCTTTCTTCCTTAGCACCGCTTCACCTGTTGGCGAGCGGCAAATATTCCCCATACAAACTACGAGTATCTTTTTCATCCCTAATCACCTGTTCTTCCGATGGTTTTTGCTATCGTTAAGTTAGGCTATGATAGACGCAATCACAACTTAAAAGGATTTGTTATGTCGACTGAAGACAACAAAGAACAACGCCACAAAGCAAGACAACAGAAAGTAAAAGAACAAGTCGATGCACGTGTCGCTGCAGCACAAGAAGTAAAAGGCCTATTGCTGGTCATCACGGGTAACGGTAAAGGTAAATCAACATCCGGTTTTGGTACGATTACACGTGCAGTTGGTCATGGTAAGAAATGCGCCGTTGCTCAGTTTGTTAAAGGTACCTGGGATAACGGCGAAAAAAACGTTCTGCAAAAGCTTGATGTCGAGTTCCAAGTCATGGGCACAGGCTTTACTTGGGAAACTCAGAACAAAGCGCAAGATATTGAAGCTGCGCAGCGTGTATGGAAAGAGTGCCAACGCATGCTGGCTGATGAGTCGATCGATGTGATTCTGTTTGATGAACTGACTTACATGGTTAGCTACGGTTACATCGAACTCGATGAAGTGGTTGAGGCGTTGAATAACCGCCCGAAGATGCAGTCTGTCATCATTACAGGTCGTGGCGCGCACCGTACTCTTACTGAGATAGCAGATACAGTATCTGAAGTTCGCAATGTGAAACACGCTTTTGAATCTGGTGTTAAAGCGCTACAAGGCGTTGACTGGTAATCACCTTCAACCAGAGATCCCCGACTCGGTCATTCTTCCCTCTCGAGGATGACGACCACTAGGCCGTTACGCTCTTGAACAAAGGACGACGGCCTATCGTCATTCCCTAGAGCGAGGGACGAGTGTCATAGGGAATCTCTCTTGAGTATTATCGAGCCAAAAATAAAAAGCGCCATTCCTACAACAGGAGTGGCGCTTTGTTCATTTTTAAATGAGATGAAGACTAGTTAAACAAACCTTTTAGTAGACCGTTTACTGCGTCTCTTGTTTTCTCATCTTTGATCTTGTCACCGTACTTTTCGTCTAACTTTTCTAAACCACGATCAATTTCTTTCTGTGCTTTCTGTTTCAATACATCATCAAAAACAAGTGCAAATTTCGGGGCTGCCCACTGACCTGTTACCTTAATTGGGATAGTCACATCTTTCAGGTCGTCGATGCTCTTACCGCCCTGACCTTCAAGTGAACCCACAATTGATGTACGCACAAGGAAGTCGACCGTTTCATTGATGAAGTTTGCTTTACCTTGACCTGTCACACGTAACAGTGGCGACTGTGCTGATAAGTCGTTAGTTGAAACCCAACCTTTATCCACTTTCAGCGTCGCTTTCATTGCACTGAAGTCCGTTTTTTGAGCTTCATTTGTGCTTTCAACTTTCTCGCCCTTGATCTTAGCGTAGTTTTCTCGAATCAGTTGAGCTACGTTGATGCCGTTAACTGCACCATCTTCAAAGTTAATCGCGATAGTACCGACTAGGTTTTTCTTGATACCCGTCGGAGTTAGACTCTTACCTTTCACGTTGACATCAATATTACCGGTACCTTCCAGCATATCGTTATCTGCAACATCAACCAGTAACGGTTGTACTTTCACGCCTTTGATTTTCTTCTTAGCCGTGTAAGTCGCTGGTGTTTTACGAGCGTCTAACTTTGCAGTAGCAGAAATAGAACCTTGGTAAAGATTCGAGGTGAATGAGGTTAGCTCTGCGATACCACGGTTAACCGAAAATGCGGTTTTAACATTCTGCATCTTCGCGTTGTTCGCCTTGAACTTATCAATCGTGATGTCACCTTTCACGTCTAACGTTTTCAGAGCCGACAGATCAGGTTCCACTTCTTTAGCTGGATCTGAACTACCAGAACTTGACGTTGAACCACCAGCAGAACCAGAAGGCGCTGTGCTCGCTGTTTCTGTTGTATTGCCTAAGCCTAAGAATTCATCTAAATCAATATTCGGGCTATGAAGAGAGAAACGAACCTTTGGTATTTCAGATAGGATTACGTCTGCTTTACCGTCTAATGCAATAGCGTTAGCTTGTAGCTTCTCTAACACAAAGCTCAGGTGGCTCTTGTTAAGATCGAAGCTTAAGTCAGACAGCATGTCGACTTTCATTGGAGACTGAGGAAGCGTGTCGCCTTTGAATGTTGAGTCTAACGTTAACTTGTTCAGCGTTACTTTTGAAATCGCGCTATCAACAGTAAGTTCACCGCCACCTTTAAGATCAAGGTCAAGGCCAGCTGCATTACCGATTACAGCGTAAGTCAGTTGGTTTACCTTATCGAACTCAAACGTATTCAAGCCAATTTTTGCTGACTCAATCGACGTCGCTGAATCATTGAACTTAGCGTTTAAGTCGATATTACGAAGTGCGTAACTTGCAAAGCCTTCAGCTAATTTGAATTCTGCACTGCCTTGTGCAGAGAAATTCTGTTGATTGTTCTCACCAGAAGCCGCAAATGTCGCGGTTGTCCATGTATCAACGGCAAACTCAGAAAGATTCAAAGACACATCGTATAGCTTAGTGAATGAACCCGCTTGCTTGTCGTCCATTTCAAACAATGCGTTTGATACAGTTACGCCTGCAAGGTTGATCGTCCAACCCGATGCGTCTGTGGTAGTTTGCTCTTGAGGGGCAGGCGCTGATTCAGGACTTGTGCCTGCTGCAGGCTCAGATTCTTGAGGCGCTGACGCTTGCGTTAGTGCATCAATGTTCTTGCGACCATCTTTAAGCGTTTCTAAATAGAATTCTGCACCATCTAGAGTAATGTTGCCGATCTCTAGTTGGTTGCTAAATAGCGGAGTAACCGAAACGTCAACGCCAACGGTATCAACCTTAAATAGGTTAGGTTGCGTAAAACCTTCAGGGTTGCGTAATTCAGTTTGACCAAGTTCAAAGCCAATGGATGGGAAGAATTGCCAGCTGATATCACCCTCGATCACTAGCTCTAGGCCTGTGTGTTTTTGGGCTTGTTCGACAATTAATGGCTTAAATTGGTTGGGATTCACTAACAGCACTAGTGCCAGAATTGCTGCAACGACAACAAACACTGGTACAGCTATGAAAATGAGTAGTTTCTTCATCCGCATATTCCTTGCTTAGATTCCAAAAGAAAGTGGCACTATAAAAGTGCCACTGATTCGGTAAAAAATAAAGCTAAGTGAGTCACTTAGGCAAAATTTTATTCGATTAAGACTTCAACAACTTCGCAATGTGCGCTTTTAGCACATCAATCGCAATACGGTTTTTACCACCACGAGGAACGATGATGTCTGCATGTTGTTTTGAAGGCTCGATAAACTGCATGAACATTGGACGTACTGTTTCTTGGTATTGCTTAAGTACCGTGTCCATTGTACGACCACGCTCTTCTACATCACGCTTAACACGGCGTAATAGACAGATGTCTAATGGTGTATCCATAAACACACTTGCGTGCATTAGTTTACGAAGACGCGGGTCTGTTAGAAGCAGAATACCCTCTAAAATGATCACTTTCTTTGGAGTAAGTGTAGTCGTTTCAGAAGTACGTGTGTGCTCTGTGTAGCTGTATTCAGGAACTTCTACGGCGTTGCCACTCATTAGCTGCTGTAGATGTTCACATAAAAGATCATGATCTAGTGCATTTGGGTGATCGTAGTTAGTTTTAACACGCTCTTCCATACTCAAGTGGCTTTGGTCGCTGTAATAGCAATCTTCCGTGATAACACCAATTTGATGGTCGCCTACTTTTTCGCGCAATTCATTATAAATTGTACTAGCAATCAGACTTTTTCCTGAAGCTGAAGCGCCAGCGATACCTACGATGACACATTGATTATTATCAGACATTAATTTTGCACCCGATATGGTTTGGTGGTGGGAAGAGATAAACCGCCTGATTATAGGGGCTAAAGCACATAGATTCTAGTCGCCATTTTAGCTAATTGCAGTCAAATTGATGATATCAATGCATTTAATGAATGCAATCGTTTGCTTTCAAATAACTTGCCTACAACTATTTGCACAAGCCCAATGGATATTGACTTAAATCCACCGCTGTTTATCTAATCCAAACTATATTTAAACGACTTTGTGATTAACTTGCGCTATTCAACCATAGATTCGTTATTCAACCATAGAGAAGTTAATCGCTTCTGGTCTCGCCTTGCCGGTCCAGAACATCTTCGCAGCCACATTCTCTGCAAGCTCTAAGTAGTGACGTGTATGTTCACTATCTGGACGACGAATCACCGTCGGGCAACCTGCATCGATATCTTCTCGCACATCAATATGAAGAGGGATCTGTGCCAAAATATCGAGGTAAAACTCTTCTGACATAGCTTCGGCACCACCAACACCAAAGATATGCTCTTTCTCACCACAGTGACTACAAATATGATAGCTCATGTTTTCAACTAAGCCTGCGACTGGCACACTCACCTTATCAAACATCGCTACGCCTTTACGTGCATCCGCTAGCGCCAAATCTTGAGGAGTGGTCACCACTACAGCCCCGGTCACTGGGATCTGTTGCGATAACGTCAGCTGAATATCGCCCGTGCCCGGTGGCATATCAATAACTAGATAATCCAACTCTGGCCATACGGTTTCGTTAACAAGCTGACCTAAAGCCTTGGCCGCCATTGGACCGCGCCAAATCGCAGCGTCATCTTTCGACACAAGATAACCGATAGAGTGAGTGAAAATACCGTGCGCTTCGATTGGCATCATCCACTTGTTATTCTGGACTTCTGGTTTCGCATCTAATTGGCCAAGCATCATAGGTACAGAAGGACCATAGATATCCGCATCCAACAAACCCACTTTTGAACCAGACTTAGATAAAGCCAAAGCAAGGTTGACTGAAGTGGTCGATTTACCCACCCCACCCTTTGCAGATGTCACGGCGATGATGTTCTTCACCCCCTTCAATGGTGTCGCAACCGTGGTTTCTAACGCAGACGGCTTCACCTTCACTTCAAACTGAAAAGCGCTAACAAGCTGTTGTTCAATCTGAGAGTGAATCCACTGTTCCAATTCAACCGCAAGCTGATTAGCGGCAAAAGGTAAGGTGATAACAAATGATCCACGCGGATCAACCGATACAATATTTTGGTGTAGCGCCCACTCTGGGATGAGGATTGGTGACTCGAACTCATTCAACCATGAACAGAAATCTTGCTTAGAAGTAAAGTTACGCATTGGGACTCCTTTTTTTATTTATGCTATCACCCACGAGATGAAGACTGAACCCCTAAAAAACTAGGGGAATCCTTAGTCTGATACCTTGGCGTATCACACGTTATAAAGTAGTATTACCTCTCAAATTTATACCTATCAAAAAAGCGAATTATTAAGTATGGCAACTGATCCAAGACAACTTTTGGTAACTTGTGCGCTTCCGTACGCTAACGGCTCTATTCACCTTGGCCATATGCTTGAGCATATCCAAGCTGATATCTGGGTTCGATACCAGCGTCTACGTGGCAACACTGTAAACTTCATCTGTGCTGACGATGCTCACGGCACGCCAATTATGCTTAAAGCTCAACAGATGGGTATCACGCCAGAAGAGATGATCGCTGCTGTTAGTGAAGAGCACCAAAAAGACTTCGCTGGCTTTGATATCAGCTTTGATAACTACCACAGCACACACAGCGAAGAGAACCGTGAACTGGCTTCTCACATCTACTTAGAACTTAAAAAGAACGGCTTCATTTCTAGCCGCACTATTTCTCAGCTTTTCGATCCTGAGAAAGAGATGTTCCTACCAGACCGCTTCGTAAAAGGTACTTGCCCTAAGTGTAAGTCAGAAGACCAGTATGGTGATAACTGTGATAACTGTGGTGAGACATACAGCCCAACTGAGCTAATTAACCCTAAATCAGCGGTTTCTGGCGCAACTCCAGTAATGAAAGACTCTGAGCACTTCTTCTTCGACCTACCTCAGTTCGAAAGCATGCTTAAAGAGTGGACTCGTTCTGGCTCTCTACAGAATGAAACTGCAAACAAAATGCAGGAATGGTTTGAGTCTGGTCTGCAACAGTGGGATATCTCACGTGATGCACCTTACTTCGGCTTTGAAATCCCAGGCGAAAAAGACAAGTTCTTCTACGTATGGCTAGACGCACCTGTTGGCTACATGGCTTCTTTCAAGAACCTATGTGACAAACGTGACGATCTAAACTTCGATGAATACTGGAAGAAAGACAGCACAACTGAGCTTTACCACTTCATCGGTAAAGACATTGTTTACTTCCACAGCCTATTCTGGCCAGCAATGCTAGACGGCGCAGGTTTCCGTAAGCCAAACAACGTATTCGTACACGGCTACGTAACAGTGAACGGTGCGAAGATGTCTAAGTCGAAAGGCACATTCATCAAAGCAAGCACGTACCTAAACCACCTAGACCCTGAGTGTCTACGTTACTACTACGCTGCTAAACTAAACAGCCGCATCGATGACTTAGATCTTAACCTTGAAGACTTCACTCAACGTGTAAACGCTGACGTAGTAAACAAGATTGTTAACCTAGCTTCTCGTAACGCTGGCTTCATTACTAAGCGTTTTGAAGGCAAGCTAGCTGCTGAATTTGCAGAGCCTGAGCTATACAACGAATTCGTTGCTGCAGCTGAGCGTATCGGTGAGCTATACGAAACTCGTGAATTCAGCCGTGCTATCCGTGAAATCACTGCACTAGCGGATAAAGCTAACCAGTACATCGACGAAAAAGCACCTTGGGTTCTTGCTAAAGAAGAAGGCAAAGAAGCTGAGCTTCAACAAGTTTCTTCTGTAGGTATTAACCTATTCCGCGTACTGATGGCTTACCTGAAACCAGTGATGCCAGAGCTTGCAGCTCGCACTGAAACTTTCCTAAACGAAGAGCTAACGTGGGAAGCGATTGCTACTCCGCTAACTGATCACGAGATCACTAAGTTCAAAGCGCTATTCAACCGCATTGACCCTAAGAAAGTGGAAGCAATGGTTGAGTCTTCTAAAGAAGATGCAGCCGCTGAAGCAGCAGCGAAAGAAAAAGCAGAAGCTGAAAAAGAGCAAGCAAGCCAAACTGAGCTAGACAAAGAGCCAATCGCAGACGAGATTGAGTTCGATGCCTTTGCAGCAGTAGACATGCGTATCGCTCGTATCATCTCTTGTGAAGAAGTACCAAAAGCGAACAAACTACTGAAGTTCCAACTAGACATCGGTGGTGAGACTCGCCAAGTATTCTCTGGTATCAAATCAGCATACAAACCTGAAGAGCTAGAAGGCAAGCTAACTGTAATGGTAGCAAACCTAAAACCTCGTAAGATGAAGTTTGGTATGTCTGAAGGCATGATCCTAGCAGCGGGCCCTGGCGGCAGCGACCTATGGATCCTTGAGCCACACGAAGGTGCTCAACCTGGTATGCGTGTAATGTAATTCTGACTCCAGTCAGATAACAAGCACCCATCACTAAATCCCTAATGCATTTTTGACTTGAAAGAGTTAATCAGCATTGGGGATTTTTTATATCTACCGAAAATTAGCGTTCTCTGTTAGAGTCGCCGTCAACTATGCTATGTAGAGTAGAAATTGGTTCGTCGACAAAAATAGGCTAAACCAACACCTCTTTACTCTAAAACCCTTTTTAGGAATCCCCAGTGACTAACAACGAAATCTTGCGTCGTATTCAACACGCACTAAACCTTAAAAATGCACAAATCATCAAAGCTATCGAACAAGCTGATGTGACTGTTGCTCATGACCAAGTGATTAACTGGCTAAAAGATGACAACGACAAGTCATGCTCTAAGATGAAAGATAAAGAGTTAGCGGTATTCCTAAATGGTTTCATCAACCTTAAGCGTGGCAAAAAAGAAGGCGAGCAACCTAAACCTGAAGTTGCACTGACGAACAACATGATCTTCATGAAGCTTCGTATCGCATTGAACATGAAAGCAGAAGATGTTTTGGACGTACTAGAAGTGGTTGGCATTAGCTTGAGCAAGTACGAAATCGGCGCTTACTTCCGCAAGCCAGAAAACAAAAACTACAAAGTGTGTGAAGACCAACTACTTTGCGATTTTCTAAACGGTGTGCAATTTACCAACCGTCCAGACTCAGAAGAGTTTGCGGGTTAAGTTACTACTCCTAGATAAATTTTAAGTTGCTACACATAGATAAATTACTCGTCATAGGTAAGTAACTGACCCACTGATAATTTTCTAGTAACGACAGATAAATAAAAAGCGGCGAGATAATTGAATTATCTCGCCGCTTTTTCGTTTTCTTTACGTCACTGACTAAACAGGAACAACAATAGTAAACCTATGCCTTAGCTGTCGTCTTCAGTGAAGTTCGTCGGCAATGTCGTTTTCATTTCATTCCAAACTTGTGCACTTGCGATACCGTAGTTACGAATCACTAATGGCAAAGTTTCGCGCTCGCCACTTTCACAGATAATGAACAACTCTTTATAAAAGTCCATCGCTAAACGTCGTGCTTCTGGGTTAGAGAAGTAGTAGCTACCGATACGGTCATAAAGTTTACGCACACCGTTAAAGATCAGGCCGTAAATCTGGTTGCCTGAGTGGAATGCCAAACGTTGGAAAAGCATGTAATCATAGAAGTTGAAAGTCTTCGCGATTAAGATCGTCTGACGTTTCGCTTCATCTTTTTCTGAATCTTCTTTTACCGCTTGTTTGATCTTGTCAGCGTATGGCGACGATTCTAGGAACTCATCCCAAGTTGGTGCCGCAAGTAGCGCTTCACAAGATTCAATCACGTTACTGATAGTACGCTCTGAAGCTTCTTTGTTTGCTTTGAATGCATAACGCATAAAGATCGGGCTGATATTAGTACGAGCAGCAAGCAGATCTTCTACCATTTTGCTTGCGTTATCAACGTCCAACGTCATTAGCGTATCAAGGATATGAAGACCTGAGGTTTCCATAAACTGGTTAACTTTAGTTGGTTTGCCATGTTGGATTGTCAACCAACCATCACGAGCAAGACGTTGTAGTACTTCACGAAGCGTAGTACGTGTAACACCAATCAGCTCAGAAAGCTCACGCTCTGCGGGCAAGATAGAACCTGGAGGGAAACGGCCATTCCAAATACTTTCAATGATATACTTCTCTGCAAATCCTGCCGGGCTCTTCGCCTTAATGACCATCTACACTTCAATCCAATTTAATTATTCTGTTCTAATTTACTCATCATACCACTAGTTCACACCTAGCGGAAACACCCTCAAAAATTTTACTCACCCTAAACACCGTTAGAGTTATAACTCTAAAGTTCAGCACACGTTTGCACCTCAGGTTTGTAAAGCAAGCGACTCTAAACCACCATTTAAACAAACCGTTAACACAACAATTTTTCTTTAAAATCAATGGGATTGGTCATATTTTTAAAGCTATTAATTTGCAATATTAAGTTGTAATAATCATATATAAGCCGTCGTTATTCTGTAATTTTCAATCATTTCGCTGAAATATTGATTCTAGTCGGTTTTTATCACATTTTAAGTGGTATGCTTGCGCTACTTTGATCGCGTTTCTCAACAAAAAAGAGGTATTTTTAGGGCTACAGGGCTTTTCCTGTTGACTAAATGTTATCTAAGAGTAAAGTTGCGCTCAAAAATAAGCAGTGCTTGAGTTTCTAAGGGAGTGACTTGGCAAGACCACAGAACATTACATGGAATGTAGTTTTTCTAAGTCACTGTTAGTCATAGTTTTTAACAATTTCTATAGCTCGATTCTCAAAATGTTGTATTGCTTGTCTATTCATAATCAACATAAAAGAGTATTAACATGCCGATGTCTCTCGGAAACGCTTTTATCAAGAACTTCCTTGGTAAAGCTCCTGATTGGTATAAACTTGCCATCATTTCCTTTTTAATCATCAACCCGTTTGTTTTCTTCCTAGTTGACCCATTTGTTGCGGGCTGGCTATTGGTGGTTGAGTTTATTTTCACTCTAGCTATGGCTCTCAAATGCTACCCACTTCAACCGGGTGGTCTATTAGCTATTCAAGCAGTCGCCATTGGCATGACCAAACCAGAAATGGTTTATCACGAGCTGCAAGCAAACCTTCCTGTATTACTCTTGCTCGTATTCATGGTTGCTGGCATTTACTTCATGAAAGAACTGCTTTTGTTCATTTTCACGAAGATCTTGCTTGGCATCCAATCTAAAATTTTACTCTCCGTTGCCTTCTGTGTTGCTGCCGCTTTCTTATCAGCATTCCTAGATGCACTAACAGTAATCGCCGTAGTTATTAGCGTTGCGGTCGGCTTCTACTCTATCTACCACAAGGTTGCATCAGGCAAGGGCACAACGTCTTCGCACGATCATACTCATGATGAAGAGATCTCAGAGCTAACTCGTGATGACCTAGAAAACTACCGTGCTTTCCTACGTTCACTGCTAATGCACGCTGGTGTGGGTACAGCACTGGGTGGTGTAATGACCATGGTAGGTGAACCACAAAACTTGGTAATTGCTAAGCAAGCAGGTTGGGAGTTCGGTGAATTTATCATCCGTATGCTGCCAGTAACACTACCTGTTTTCTTCTGCGGTATTTTAACTTGTGCACTTGTCGAAAAATTCAAAGTGTTTGGTTACGGTGCTCAACTACCAATGAATGTTCGCCAAATCTTAGTTGAGTTTGACAACAAAGAACGTGCAAACCGCACAAAGCAAGACGTAGCAAAACTATGGGTTCAAAGTGCAATCGCAGTTTGGCTTATCGTCGGCCTTGCACTTCACGTTGCTGAAGTAGGTTTGATTGGCCTGTCTGTGATCATCTTAGCTACAGCATTTACGGGTGTTATTGAAGAACACTCTATGGGTAAAGCCTTTGAAGAAGCGCTGCCATTTACTGCACTTCTTGCCGTTTTCTTCGCTGTTGTTGCTGTGATCATCGACCAAGCTCTATTTAAGCCAGTCATCGATGCAGTACTTCACGTTGAAGATAAAGGCGCACAGCTCGCACTCTTCTATATTGCCAACGGTATTTTATCGATGGTTTCAGATAACGTGTTCGTCGGTACGGTTTACATTAACGAAGTGAAAACTGCACTGGTTGAAGGCATCATCACTCGTGATCAGTTCGACCTACTTGCTGTTGCTATCAACACTGGTACTAACCTACCTTCTGTTGCAACGCCAAACGGCCAGGCTGCATTCCTATTCCTATTAACATCAGCACTTGCTCCGTTAATTAGATTGTCTTACGGTCGCATGGTTATCATGGCGTTGCCATACACCATCGTATTGGCACTGGTTGGCCTAGCAGGCATTGTGTTCATCGTAGAGCCAATGACAGCATGGTTCTACGATGCTGGTTGGATCATTCAACGCACTGGTGAAGTCGTCGCTCCAGTTATCTCTGGTGGTCACTAAGCTAAACACTGTGTCGCAAACCACAATAACTATAACTAACTAATCAAAAATATTAGTTGATTAGGAAACTTATCCAAGATAAAAAGCTCTGAGTAATCAGGGCTTTTTTATTTTATAGACAGGATTCAATTCGTGAACTTTTTAGCAATGATCAAAGACTTCTCTAAGGGACGTTTATCTTGGCTTTTACTGCTGGCTTTTATTGTCTTTTTTGAAGCGTGCGCTCTCTTCTTCCAACACGTGATGATGCTTGGTCCTTGCGTGATGTGTATCTATGAGCGCGTTGCTATGCTCGCTATCGGTGTTGCCGCCATGATTGGTGCGATTGCCCCGAATAACCCAATATCACGCTGGTTAGGCCTTGCTAGCTGGGGATTTGGCGCATACAAAGGTTTGATGCTTGCTTTAGAGCACGTCGATTACCAGTTCAATCCGTCCCCTTTCGCAACCTGCGACTTATTCGTAACCTTCCCTAGCTGGGCGCCTTTAAACCAATGGGCTCCGTGGATGTTTGAGGCTTACGGCGATTGCAGCAAGGTTGTGTGGCAGTTCTTCGATCTTTCTATGCCTCAGTGGCTAGTAATTATCTTTGCAGGTAACTTGGTTGCTTTCGGTATTGTGGTTATTTCTCAATTTGTGAAGTCGAAAAAGGACTTGCAGTAAGCCGTTGACACTTGGACAACAAAAAAGTCGACCACGAGGTCGACTTTTTTATTACTTAAGCTTTTGAACATATTAAGAGAGTCTGTTATTCACACAAACTAAGTTGCTCAACAAGCCGTGATTAGCTGCTTTTACCGCAGCATTGTTTAAACTTCTTGCCGCTTTCACAAGGGCAAAGGTCGTTTCGACCAATGTCTTTAAACGGGTTCACGCTCTGGGACTTATTGCCCAACATAGCTTCATCCGCTGCCATTGCCACTTCTGAGATCATCAGATCGACTTGACCCACTAAATCGGCAAGCGATGGTGGGTTAGTAAGCCCTGCAGCGATCATTTGTTGTTGAGTTTGCTCTTCATCAATCGCAAGCATCAAGGTGGTTAAGAGCGCTTGCAACATGCGCAGAGTACCATCCGCGACTGTCACGTTCTGCCACTGCTCTTCCACTGTTGGCCAAACCATCATGAAGCCTTCAGAAAAATCAGCGAACTGTTCGTTAAAGTCACCTTCAGCCAGTACGTCTGTTAATAGGTATTCATTACGCTGAATCAGGTTGTGCTGGCGATTAATCTGTTCTGTCACCGTTTTTACCAGCTCTTTACCCGCTTCAGGCGCAACGATAACCAGCCACTCTTCTGGATCGAGTGGTTTGGTCGCTAAGTTAGAGGCAAGGATTGCACCTTCCATAAACTGCGGAGTAATGTCAGTGATTGATTCTGGTAGGCTTAATAATTGATATGTCATGAAAGCTCTGGATATTGGGCATTTTCGATATTATAACGCCATCCTCCCAAAGATGTCGCTATTAAGAGACGAAACCATCATTAAGACATGCACCACACTCATAGTGACAATTCTGTAAGCACACCGTACAATCACGCCTCGAATTTTTCGGTTCATTCAGTTTTGGTAAAGCAACATGCGCGTAATACTTGGCCCTATGGAGGGCGTTCTAGACCACCTAATGCGTGAAATTCTCACAGAGATTAATGATTACGATCTCTGTGTGACAGAGTTTGTGCGCGTCGTAGATCAACTTCTTCCCCCGCATGTGTTCCACCGTATTTGCCCTGAGCTACATCAAGGCTCTCAGACCATGGCTGGTGTGCCAATCCATCTCCAACTTCTAGGGCAACACCCAAATTGGATGGCCGAGAATGCTTTTCAAGCTGCTAGCTTAGGCGCGAAAGGGATCGATCTTAATTTTGGTTGCCCAGCAAAAGCGGTCAACAAAAGTAATGGTGGCGCTTCATTGCTAAAAGAGCCAGAGCTCATCTATCAAGTGGTGAACGCCTGTCGAGAAGCGGTACCGGCACACATTCCTGTGTCCGCAAAGATTCGATTAGGTTGGGAGCATCCGGAAGAGTGCTTTGAAATCGTCGATGCCATCGAACAAGCCAAAGCTGACGAACTCACCGTGCATGCAAGAACCAAAGTTGGCGGCTATAAAGCCAGCGAAATCAAATGGGACTTCATCAATCAAATAAGAGAAAAAACATCTCTGCCGTTGATTGCTAATGGGGAGATCTGGAACTATCAAGATGGTCAAGATTGCATAGAAGCAACAGGCGTCGATTCATTAATGGTCTGCCGTGGTGCTTTCAATATTCCAAACCTTGGTAACGTCGTTAAGCACAACCACCAGAAAATGCCGTGGGATAAAGTCATTGAACTTTTGCTGCGCTATTCAGAGTTTCAAATTAAAGGGGACAAAGGCATGTACTACCCCAATAGAGTGAAGCAGTGGTTTGTTTATCTAAGTAAAGGCTACCCTGAAGCGAACGAACTGTTTAAAGAAATTCGTACTTTCAAAAAGGCGCCACCGATTGTAGAACGCCTTCAGCGTTATCAAGAAGAACGCCGCCAACCTGTTTAAGATTATGTTTAGGGTTAAATACCCAACGCTACAAACGTGTTTACCGGTGCAAATAAGCTTTGCTTGGTAGACACGTTCGCTCTTCCCTCTTTCATTTTCATTTTCATTTTCATTTTCATTTTCATTTTCATACAAAGCATCGATTCAATAACGTGGTTAAAATTCAAGACGGTCTTTACCCGTCGTCTTAGCCACGTACAGCTTTTCATCGGCGTACTTAAATATCTCATCGAAGTTAAGTTTACTTTGCTCAGTTTCAACAATGCAGACACCGCCAGACACCGTAAATCCATTTGGAATAATGTCGGCTGAAGTGGAACAAATCGCATTCTTCACTCGCTCTAATGTTCTCATCAAAGTTTCACGATCTTCGCCTTTCATATAAACGACAAACTCTTCACCGCCAAACCGTGCTGCAACGTCACTGCTTCGAATACTGTTGCTGATCTGACGCGACATATAACGAATCACATCATCCCCCTTATCGTGGCCGTAGGTGTCGTTAATTGACTTAAAATCATCAATATCGAAGACGGTTAATGCAAACAGTTGATCGTGCTCTACACTGCGCCAGAACGCTTCTAAGCCACGACGATTCAATAACCCTGTCATAGGGTCTTTGGCTGCGAGATCTTTGAAGTAACCACGTTCAATATTGGAATTGACGTAGAAGAAGATGGTTACTGAGAACAGATACACAATGATGGCAACAATAAGGCTGTCTTTCTCGTAGACGAAAAAGTGCTCAACCTCTTTCGCGATGTCTAATTTGTAATACATCGCATGGTGAGACGAGACACCATCCAGTTTGATCTCGTGATAAAACGCCGCAGAATCTACCGGAGTCGCTAAAGTGGTATCAATGATATCGATCCGACCTGCAAGATGCTCATTCGAGTTTGCGAGCAGCTTGTCAGCATTAATATCCACCGACAGCATCCCTTGGTGAACGCCTTTATGGAATACAGGGATCGTCATACTGATTATACGGTCAAGGGAATCAAAACGATAACCAGGGCCTGAAAGGGTGAGTTGGTCAGGGTTGTTGGCTGTTTTCTGCCAATAAGGACGACTCTTTATGGTCGAGAGTAACTCTTTGCTCAGCCCTTTGGCAAAACCTTCAGGTGAAGAGATCACATAGCCGCTCGTATCAATAAAGTGCACGCCGGCATGGTATTCATCAAGCTGGGATAAAAATGAAAGAATAGGAGCTAACGCTATTTTTTCTGACGCGCTCTTATAACTATCACTGCTTTCAGAACAAAGAGACTCTTGACCAATTAGCATATAGTCGATATCGACAGAGGGAATGTCTGAGGTTTTACCGTCGGCAAGTAGCAATACATCAATAGGCCAGATTTGGCAAAGACCATCCACAACATGTTTGTTGTGATCAAGAAAGAGAGGGTTTCCTGATTTATAATAGTTGGAGAAGCTGTAGTCTAGGGCTGTCGCCACTTTTGTGGTTCTTTTGAACACATCTTCAATACGATGAAACTCACTACTGATATCTTTTTCTACCGCGTCAAAATGATTCTTTCCTATTAGGCCAAGTAACATCGCGGCGATCACAGCGGGAAACCCGAAAACAAAGGTTAGGCTAAAGTGCCTATTTACTTTCATATAATGTGCTCTTAGCGTTCAGCTATTTTCATTTTCCCCATTAATATTATTACATTAATCGGCAATTCGCTCGACGTAAAATAATGTAAATTGATATTAACGACACACCTAACGGTCAAATAACCGCTTACAAATGAATAAAATAGAGAAGCGCCAACATATAGAGCAGGTGAGTTTGTTATCTGAGCCCATTTCAATGCTGTTAATAATATGACTTATGGCCTATTAGCTCACCTAACACCAAACTCAATTCACCGGCTAATGACCGCACGCTCAATCACAGATTGAGGCACTGTCACGCCAAGCTCACGAGCAGCATCTAGGTTGACCACCAGCTGAGAGCTCTGCGCAGTTTTGACACTCAACTTCCCGGGCTTCTGTCCTTCCAAAATGGCTGCGACATAATCCGCGGTCTGAACCCCAACATCATAATAATCTAGACCTAAACCAGCAATCGCTCCCTTTCCGACATAAGATGTGGCGCCTGCGACGACTGGCGTATCTGCATGGTTAGCCGCTTTGATAAGACCCTCCATGCCGCTTGCAACCGTATTATCGGTCAAGGCATAGATAACATCGGACTTCTTAGCAATGGATTCTGCTTTTGCTTCGACATCGTCAACAGTCAGCGCTTTTTCGGTGTGAAGTGTATAACCGAAATCTCGAGTTGCCTTTCTCAATAACCCAACTAACGCAACGGCATTTGCTTCTGCTGGGTTGTAAACTACACCGATTGAATTAGCTTCAGGGAGCAGTTCTTTGATTAATGACACATGCTGAGTGATCGGAGATAAGTCAGAAAGCCCCGTGACATTACGCCCCGGCTTTTCTAATTGTTTAACGAGCCTAGCGCCGATAGGATCCGTAACCGCGGTAAACACGATAGGAATCGAGCGAGTCGCCGACACTAAGGCTTGTGAAGTCGGTGTCGCGATACCAACAAGTACATGTGGATTTTCACTGACGAGCTCTCTGGCAATCTTGGCTGCCTGAGCCGGGTTACCATTCGCCATTTCATAGGAGAATTCTAAGTTCTTACCGGGTTCATAACCATTGGCTCTCAATCCTTCAAGAAGCCCTAAACGTGTCGCATTCAGATCTGGATGGTCAACAACTTGTGAAACCGACACTTTGGCAACGTTTGCCATTGCATTGCCAGTCCATAGCAACATCAAGCAACTTAAAACCGCTGCCAATACCTTTCTTACAGAACTCATTATCGCTCCCTGAATCAAGCTCTACCCGTCATTACTCGCTCAAAGAGAACAACATCAAAATCACTATTGACATTATTACCAGTAACCATTGATAACTTGAAGTGATATTTAACAAAAATACAACAAAGCTCGAGTTATGTGAGAAAGGTTATATTGACTTCGGAGGAAGGTAAGAAACCAAGTGAATAAGGACAGGTAAGCTAAACGGAAAGTAAGCGAGGTAACAAAAAGAGGAGCAAATCTGAGAACAAGCTATAGAAGATGAATAGTTGTTCTCAGACAAGAGGGAGAGCTGGGATTCTTTAGAACCAACGCTCCATTGAGGATTTATCTAACTGACGAAAGGCACGATTTAAAATGATTGCCAATTCTTTATAGCGAGGGCGCGGCTTCATAGGCTCTAACGCAAAACCCGTTTCAGTGATCTTTTCATGCAGTTCGCGGTACCACGATACTAGCGCCGGCGGAAGTTGTGTATTTGAGCGATTGCCCAACCACCACATACCTTGTAGCGGCAAGCTGATCGCAAACAAAGCCATAACCACAGCCTGTGGCATCGCTTGGTAATTATTAAAGACCATTTGTGTAAGAACACTGATAGCGGCAATCGCAGGCATCACTTTCACGCCAAAGCGGGTCGCTTTAATAATGCGTTGTTCTGGGAAGATCGCGTTTAACTCTTTTCGGACGGGCCAGAGATCCATGTACTTTTGGCCATCTTTTAAACTACTAGCTAAACCAACTCTATTGCTCATATGAGTCTCCCATTAAAAAAAAGTTGAAATCATCAACTAAAAACACAAAAATTTGACGAAAAATAATATTCTTTCAAATTTTTTTGTTATATTTGCACAATATCGCTATTATTTGCAGACCTCAATCTCATTGTTGCCCTTATTTACAATTTAAGCAACTTTGAGAAGACTTCTGCAAGGAATGCACAAGCCTCTTTTTGATAAAGAGCGCTTTCACTTTATACGGAAATTAACGTTTTTTTGACCAAGGTTAGTACGCAAGCCTATGTGCTTCGACTATTCTTGAGATTAATTTTCATCCTTAACTGATTTCGATCAGAAAAATAAACAGGTAGTCATTAATGTCTAAGCTAGTTTTAGTTTTAAACTGTGGTAGTTCTTCTCTTAAATTCGCTGTTGTTGATGCAGAAACAGGTGCAGAGCACCTAACTGGTCTTGCTGAGTGTCTAGGTCTTCCAGAAGCTCGTATGAAGTGGAAACTTGATGGCAAGCATGAAGCACAACTAGGCGCGGGCGCAGCTCACGTAGAAGCACTATCTTTCATGGTAGAAACTATTCTTGCTTCTAAGCCTGAGCTTAAAGCTAACCTTGGCGCTATCGGTCACCGTATCGTACACGGTGGCGAGCAGTTCACTTCTTCTGCACTTATCACTGATGAAGTTCTTAAGGGTATTCAAGACGCTGCGACTTTCGCACCTCTTCACAACCCTGCTCACCTTATCGGTATCGAAGCGGCTCAACAGAACTTCCCTGGTCTACAAAACGTTGCTGTTTTTGACACTGCGTTCCACCAAACAATGCCTTCTGAGTCTTACCTATACGCTCTACCGTACAACCTGTACAAAGAGCACGGCATCCGTCGTTACGGCATGCACGGTACTTCTCACCTATTCATCACTCGTGAAGTTGCAGGCCTACTAAACAAGCCAGTTGAAGAAGTTAACATCATCAACTGTCACCTAGGTAACGGCGCTTCTGTATGTGCAATCAAGAACGGTAAATCTGTAGACACTTCTATGGGTCTTACTCCTCTTGAAGGTCTTGTAATGGGTACTCGTTGTGGTGACCTAGACCCTGCAATCATCTTCCACCTACACGACGCACTTGGTTACTCTGTTGAAGAAATCAACAACATGCTAACTAAAGAGTCTGGTCTTGCTGGTCTAACTGAAGTGACTTCTGACTGTCGTTTCGTTGAAGACAACTACGGTGAGAAAGAAGAAGCAACTCGTGCAATGGACGTGTTCTGTCACCGTCTAGCTAAGTACGTAGCTGGTTACACTGCAACTCTAGAAGGTCGTCTAGACGCAATCACTTTCACTGGCGGCATCGGCGAGAACTCAGGCCCAATCCGTGAAATGGTTCTTAACCGCCTAGGCATCTTCGGTATCGAAGTTGACGGTGAAGCTAACCTTAAAGCTCGTTTCGGCGGCGAAGGTACTATCACTACAGCTAACAGCCGTATCCCTGCAATGGTTATCTCTACTAACGAAGAGCTAGTAATTGCTGAAGACACTGCGAAACTAGCAGGTCTTTAATTGATTTTCCTGACTAGCTTCATTCGAAGCTAGTCAGTTTTTCATATCAAGAAAATGGGGCTCAACTTCTATTCCTACCCCAATTTAAATATCGGTGGGAATAGCAGTTGAGCTTTTTTTATTTCCAATAGTCAAAGGTGTTCGTCAATGTCACGTACTATTATGCTTATCCCTACAAGCGCTGGTGTTGGTCTTACTAGTGTTAGCATGGGTGTTCTTCGCGCTATGGAGCGTAAGGGCGTAAGTGTTTCTTTCTACAAGCCAATCGCTCAGCCTCGCAGCGGTGGTAACCAACCAGATCTAACGTCTACTATCATCAGCGCAAACAGCGACATTAAGATTGGTGAGCCAATCGCAATGACTAAAGCTGAAGCTTTGATCGGTAGCGAAAAAATGGACGAGCTTCTTGAGTCTGTTGTTGAGCAATACAACAAGATCAACAAAGACGCAGAAGTTACGCTAATCGAAGGTCTAGTACCTACTCGTAAGCACCCATTTGCTAACCAAGTGAACGCGGAAATCGCAAAAACACTTGGCGCGGAGATCGTATTCGTTGCGACTCCTGGTACTGACAACCCTACGCAGCTTAAAGAGCGTATAGAAGTAGCATGTTCTAACTTCGGCGGTACTAAGAACAAAAACATCAAAGGCGTAATCATCAACAAGCTTAACGCTCCTGTTGATGAGGCTGGCCGTACTCGCCCTGACCTATCTGAAATCTTTGATGATGCAGACAGCGCTCAGCAAGCGAACCTTGAAGTAATGCAAATCTTCAACTCTAGCCCTATCCGTGTTCTTGGCTGCGTGCCATGGAGCATCGATCTAATCGCAACTCGTGCGGTTGATATGGCTAAGCACCTTAACGCTGAAATCGTTAACGAAGGTGAAATCTCAACTCGTCGTATTAAGAGCATCACTTTCTGTGCACGTTCTCTACCGCACATGATTGAGCACTTCAAACCAGGCTCACTGCTAGTAACTTCTGCAGACCGTCCTGACGTTATCGTTGCTGCGGCTCTTGCTGCGAAAAACGGTGTTGAGATTGGCGCAATCCTGCTTACTGGCGGTTACGACATTCCAGAAAGCATTGCTAACCTTTGTGCACCAGCATTCGCTTCAGGTCTGCCGATCTTCAAGGCTCAAGGTAACACTTGGCAGACATCTCTAAACCTACAGAGCTTCAACCTAGAAGTTCCTGCAGACGATAAAGAGCGTATCGAGTTCGTTAACGATCACGTTGCAAGCCACATTGATGGCCCTTGGATTGATTCTCTATCTGAAGGTACTCAAGGCATCCGTCGTCTAAGCCCACCAGCATTCCGTTACCAGCTAACTGAATTTGCTCGTAAAGCGGCTAAGCGCATCGTTCTTCCTGAAGGTGATGAGCCACGTACAGTTAAAGCTGCGGCTATCTGTGCTGAGCGCGGTATCGCAACGTGTGTACTTCTAGGTAACCCTGAAGAAATCCGTCGCGTTGCAGCGCAGCAAGGTGTTGAGCTTGGCGCTGGCGTTGAGATCATCGATTCTGCATCAGTTCGCGAAAACTACGTAGCTCGTCTAGTAGAACTTCGTGGCGCTAAAGGTATGACTGAAGTTGTTGCTCGTGAGAAGCTAGAAGATTCAGTATTCCTAGGTACTATGATGCTTGAAGCTGGCGAAGTTGACGGCCTAGTTTCTGGTGCTGTTCACACAACGGCGAACACTATCGTTCCTCCGTTCCAGATCATCAAGACTGCTCCTGATGCTTCTATCGTATCTTCGATCTTCTTCATGCTTCTGCCTGATCAAGTTCTTGTATACGGTGACTGTGCGATCAACCCAGATCCAACAGCTGAACAGCTTGCTGAAATCGCTATCCAATCTGCAGATTCTGCTGCGGCATTCGGTATCGACCCACGCGTTGCTATGATCTCTTACTCTACTGGTGAATCTGGTAAGGGTGCAGACGTAGATAAAGTACGTGAAGCAACGAAACTTGCTCAAGAGAAGCGTCCTGATCTAGTGATCGACGGTCCTCTACAGTACGATGCAGCAATCATGGAAAACGTAGCCGCTTCTAAAGCGCCTAACTCTCCAGTTGCAGGTAAAGCGACAGTATTCGTATTCCCAGACTTAAACACGGGTAACACGACTTACAAAGCTGTACAGCGTTCAGCAGATCTAGTATCTATCGGTCCAATGCTTCAAGGTATGCGCAAGCCAGTAAATGACTTGTCTCGTGGCGCTCTAGTAGACGATATCGTTTACACAGTAGCTCTAACGGCTATCCAAGCAGACCAAGCTGCACAAGCTGAAGAAAAAGTAATTAACTAATTTTTCTTTTGTAAAAAGCAAAAACCCTAGATGTTTATCTAGGGTTTTTTTATGTCTGGAGTAAAGGAACTACTTGGTAAGCCTAGCCTCGACCATGTGGTGATTCTAAGTCTAGCTCTGGTCCTTTGGGTACAACTTGAGTCGGATTGATACCAGTGTGGCTGTAGTAGTAGTGACGCTTGATATGATAGAAATCGGTCGTCTCTTTAATACCCTCTATTTGATAGAGCTCTTTTAGATAACCTTGGATATGTTTGTAATCCGCAATTCGTTGCTTGTTACACTTGAAGTGACCCACATACACAGCATCGAATCGAACCAAGGTCGTGAACAACCGCCAATCCGCTTCAGTAATCTGCTCTCCCGCTAAATAACGTTTCTCACTAAGATGCGCATCCACTTTATCTAACGCTTCAAATAACGCTTCATACGCCTCTTCGTAGGCTTCTTGTGTTGTCGCAAAGCCGGTTCGGTATACGCCGTTGTTGATGTTTGGGTAGATATAATCATTCCACTCATCAATCTTCTTGGACAACTCCCACGGGTAGTAATCATCGGTGTTACCCGTTAGCTCGTTAAACTCTGAGTTAAACATGCGAATGATTTCAGACGACTCGTTACTCACAATGGTGTTGGTTTTCTTATCCCACAGCACAGGTACCGTTACTCTACCCGAGTAGTCAGGCTTGGCTTGAGTGTAGATTTGGTGCATGCGGGTATGGCCAAATAGAGGTTCAGGTAACCCCATTTGCCAACCTTCACTCATCATGTCTGGGCAAACAACCGTCACGTCAATGTGATCGGTTAGGTCTTTCAGCTCGCGGAAGATAAGGGTTCGGTGCGCCCAAGGGCAAGCTAACGATACGTATAAGTGATAACGGCCGCTTTCCGGCTCAAACTGCGCGCCCGGTTTGTTCTCTACCCAATGACGAAAGCCCGCATCTTCACGAACAAACTTACCACCGCTTTCTTTCGTGTCGTACCACACATCATGCCAAACACCTTCAACTAATTTGCCCATATCCAAACCTCTGTGATGCTAACTTTTCTCTAGTATAAAAAAAGCCAACTTTTTCAAAACTAGAAAAAGTTGGCTTAGTTGTTCGAATTATTTGATGAAGCTGTTGAGCAAAATATAGGAACTAGGTCTGCAGTACAAAAAAAGCGCGACTCTAAAAACTAGTCGCGCTTAAGCCTGTCACAGGCTGAACCGTTTTAGATTGGCTCTAGACTTGCACGTGCAAGCAAGATACTGCGTGTACGTCATCGCCTTGGATAGTTGGCTTAGTTTGCGCACACGCCTCTGTTGCTTGTGGGCAACGTGTACGGAACACACAACCTGATGGAGGATTGATTGGCGATGGTAAATCACCTTCCAACATCTGGATAGTTTTACTACGCTCTAGACGAGGGTCTGGAATCGGAACGGCAGACATCAACGCCTTGGTGTACGGGTGCTTTGGATCAGAGAATAAGGCATCTGATTCACCAAGCTCTACCGCGTTACCTAGGTACATCACCAAGACACGGTCAGAAATGTGTTTAACCACTGACAAATCGTGCGCGATGAATACCAGCGAAAGACCTAGCTCTTTTTGCAGTTCTTTCAAAAGGTTAACAACTTGAGCTTGGATAGATACGTCAAGTGCAGAAACAGGTTCATCACAGATGATCATCTTAGGTTTCAAGATAAGCGCACGTGCAATACCAATACGCTGACACTGACCACCAGAGAATTCATGAGGGTAACGGTTGATTACGTTGGGTAGTAGACCAACCTTTGCCATCATCTCTTTAACTCTGTCCTTCACTTCTTGTTTAGAAAGTTCAGGGAAGAAAGTCTCTAGAGGCTCAGCAATAATATCGCCTACTGACATACGTGGGTTAAGCGATGCTAGCGGGTCTTGGAAGATCATCTGAATCTCTTTACGAGTCTCACGACGCTTCACTTCCTGCATCTTAGTTAGGTCTTGACCTAACCACATCACTTGACCTTCAGTCGCTTCAACCAAGCCGATAATCGCACGGGCAAAAGTTGATTTACCACAACCAGACTCACCCACTACGCCTAGTGTTTCGCCTTCGTAAAGGTGAACATCAACCCCATCAACCGCTTTAAGGTTTGATGGTTTTGCCCAAGGCCAAGCAGACTTAGCTGCAATGCTAAAGTGAACTTTCAGGTCTTTAATATCTAATAGTAATTCTTTACTCATTTTGTCCAAGTCTCCCAGTCTGAAAAACAAGCACGCTGACGGTCTTTAGCAAATGGCTGCAAAATCGGTGCTTCTTGCTTACAACGGTCCATTACACGGTGACAACGGTCTTGGTAAGGACAACCTGTTGGTAGGCGAAGTAAGTTAGGTGGGTTACCTGGAATCGTCGGTAGAATTTCACCTTCGGTATCCAAACGAGGAATCGCTTTAAGCAAGCCTTCCGCGTATGGGTGGCTTGGCTCGTAGAAGATTTCATCAACCGTGCCGTACTCCATTGTACGACCCGCGTACATCACAAGTACTTTGTCACAAGAACCAGCAACAACACCCAAGTCATGGGTGATCATGATGATTGCCGTATTGAACTCATCTTTAAGTTCGTTCAGCAATTCCATGATTTGCGCTTGAATGGTTACATCCAGTGCCGTTGTTGGTTCATCAGCGATAAGCAATTTAGGACGACACAGCAGTGCCATTGCGATCATCACACGCTGACGCATACCGCCCGAAAATTCGTGCGGATACATGGTAATACGTTTACGAGCTTCAGGAATTTTCACCGCTTCAAGCATGCGTACTGATTCTTCAAACGCTTCTGCTTTACCCATGCCTTTATGCAGCATAAGTACTTCCATCAGCTGATCACTTACTTTCATGTAAGGGTTCAGTGAGGTCATTGGATCTTGGAAGATCATCGCGATTTGTTCAGCACGAACCTTGTTCAGTGCTTTTTCAGGCAGGTTGAGAATTTCATTGCCTTCAAACTTTGCACTGCCTGAGATGATGCCGTTCTTAGCCAGCAGCCCCATCAGTGCAAATACCGTTTGTGATTTACCTGAACCCGACTCACCAACAATACCCAGCGTTTCGCCTTGGTTAAGTGAGAAGTTCAAGTCGTTTACTGCGGTTACGATACCATCTTGTGTGGTAAATTCGACGCGCAGATCTTTGACATCTAATAAGCTCATTATTGCTTCCTTAATCTTTTATAGCTTTTAATTGCTATTTCGTTATCTGTCTTTTGGATCAAGCGCGTCGCGCAGACCATCACCTACGTAGTTAAAGCAGAACAGCGTAACTACCATGAATGCCGCAGGGAATGTCAATTGCCAGATTGCAACTTCCATTGTTTGCGAACCTTCTTGAAGCAATGCGCCCCAGCTTGTCATAGGCTCTTGAACACCAAGACCAAGGAAAGATAAGAATGATTCTGTAAGGATCATGCTTGGAATAAGCAACGTAGAGTAAACCGCTACGATACCCAGTACGTTTGGTACGATGTGACGTGTAATGATCTTCCATTTGCTTACACCACATACGTGTGCAGCTTCAATGAACTCTTTACTACGTAGGCTCAACGTTTGACCACGTACAATACGCGCCATATCTAGCCAAGCAATCGCACCAATAGCAACGAAGATTAGGACGATGTTACGACCAAAGAACGTTACCAGTACGATTACTAGGAACATGAATGGCACTGCGTACAAGATCTCTAGGATACGCATCATCACTCGGTCAGTACGACCGCCGATGAAGCCTGAAGCTGCACCGTAAAGCGTACCAATCAGTACCGCTACGAAGGCACCCATCACACCAACCATCAATGAGATGCGGCCACCGACAAGAGTACGAACGTACAAATCACGACCTAAGCTATCGGTACCAAACCAGTGATCCGCATTCGGACCAACGTGCATTGCGTACCAGTCAGTATCATCATAAGTGTACTGAGCCAGCATTGGTAAGAAGATAACTGCCAGTACCATAAGCGTAAGAATGAACAGACTCACCATCGCAGCTTTGTTTCGCATGAAACGAATGCGCGCGTCCTGCCACAAACTACGACCTTCAATCTCTAAGCTCTCAGAGAACTTTTCGATCGCTTCTAAATTTTCTTTTTTCTTCAACATAACCATGCGTCCCTGTTAGTAGCGAATTTTCGGGTCAATAAGCGCTAGCAAAATATCAACGATTGCGTTGAACAAGATGAATAGGAAACCAATCAAGATGGTTACACCCATTACTAGCGAGTAGTCACGGTTAAACGCGGCGTTAACAAACAGCTTACCGATACCTGGTAGGCCGAAGATGGTTTCAACAACAACTGAACCTGTGATGATACCTACGAACGCAGGTCCCATGTAAGAAACAACAGGTAGCATTGCTGGCTTAAGTGCATGTTTTAGAATGATATAACGGTAGCTTAGACCTTTTGCACGTGCAGTTCGGATAAAGTTACTGTTTAGCGTTTCAATCATGCTACCACGAGTAATACGAGCAAAGGTTGCTACGTAAAGAAGAGACATCGCGATAACAGGCAGCACGATGTACATGAATGTACCGCCATGCCAACCACCTGCTGGGAATATGTTCCAGTGCAGGGAGAAAAGGTAAATAAGCGCCGGTGCCAACACGAAAGATGGCATTACCACCCCGAGCATGGCGGTCGACATTATGGTGTAGTCGACCCAGGTGTTGTGCTTCAAGGCGGCAATGGTTCCGACCGTTACCCCCATCAATAATGTGAAGATAAAAGCAACGAAACCTACCTTCGCAGATACTGGAAGTGCAACCGCGATCAGCTCATTTACTGTGTAATCTTGGTATTTAAAAGAGGGACCGAAGTCACCTTGTAAGATATTTGTCAAATACGTGGTGTATTGTTCAAACACTGGTTTATCTAAGCCGTATTTAGCTTCGATGTTAGCCATAACTTCTGGCGGTAATGGACGCTCGCTTGAAAACGGGTTACCCGGTGCGAAACGCATGAGAAAGAAAGATATAGTGATCAACACCAACATGGTTGGAATCGCTTCAAATATCCTTTTCATAATGAATTTAAGCATAAACTCACTCTTTCAGTCTGTGACAATTAAAATTAGAAAGACGCTACATGCGCGCCCTGCGCATGTAGTGCCTGTATCGTTATAGTTATATTAACTTTTTAGAATCGAAGCTTATTATTGAGCTTTGATGTATAGGTCTTTCGAGAAGATCTTGTCTTCCGCGTTGTTGATTGGGAAACCACCAACATGCGGGTTAAGTAGACGAGATTTCACGTATTGGTAGATAGGAGCAATTGGCATGTCGTTTGCCATTAGCGCCTCAGCTTCTAGGTAAAGTGCTTTGCGCTCTTCTTCTGAAGTTGAGTTAAGTGCTTTATCGATGATCTTATCGTAAGCCGCGCTGTCGTAGTGAACACCACCGGTAGTGTTGTTACTCTTCATTAGCGTCAGGAACGAAGACGCTTCATTGTAGTCACCACACCAACCAGCACGTGCTACTTCGAAGTCACCAGAATCTTTAGAAGATAGGTACGTTTTCCACTCTTGGTTCTCAAGTGTTACAGAAAGACCCAGTGTTTTCTTCCACATAGAACCTAGCGCTACAGCAATCTTCTTGTGGTTCTCTGAAGTGTTGTAAAGCAGGTTGAATTTAAGTGGGTTGTCTTTACCGTAACCCGCTTCTTCAAGAAGACGTTCCGCTTCTGCGTTACGCTCTTTCTGAGACATCTTGCCGTAAGCAGGTAGCTCAGGATCGAAGCCAGCTGTGATTTCAGGCGTTAGGAAATACGCAGGTTTTTGACCTTGCGCTAGGATAGCACCTGTTACGATATCACGGTCGATCGCGTAAGAGATTGCTTGACGAACACGAACATCATCAAATGGTGCTTTCTTCGTATTGAAGATGTAGTAGTAAGTACATAGGTTACCCGCTACAGATACATCTTCTGCGTACTCTTTTTGAAGACGCTTGAAGTGCTCAGTTGGAAGTTCGTTTGTGAAATCGATTTCACCAGATAGGAAACGGTTCATTTCCGCTACTTGGTTTTCGATTGGTAGGAACGTTACTTTGTTAAGAACTGTTTTATCGTTGTCCCAGTACTGTTCGTTACGCTTGAGTACTAGACGCTCGTTAACAACCCATTTATCAACAGAGAATGCACCGTTGCCAACAAAGTGCTCTGGCTTAGTCCACTGGTCACCGTATTTTTCAACAGTTGCCTGGTGTACTGGCTTCATTGTTGTGTGGCCCATCATCATTACGAAGTATGGTACCGCTGTTTCTAATTCAACAACTAGAGTGTTTGCATCCACTGCTTTAACGCCTAGTTCACTCTTGTCTTTCTTACCCGCTACGATATCTTTCGCATTCGCCATCTTGGTGTATTCCATGTACCAAGCGTATGGAGAAGCCGTTGCAGGATCAACTGCACGTTGCCAGCTGTATACAAAATCTTGAGCTGTTACAGGATCGCCGTTAGACCATTTTGCGTCTTTGCGTAGGTGGAAAGTGAATGTTTTGTTGTCTGTCGTTTCCCAGCTTTCCGCAACACCAGGGATAGTGTTGCCGTCGCCGTCTTGGTTCACTAGACCTTCTAGAAGATCACGAATTACGTGAGATTCTGGTACACCTTGAGATTTGTGTGGGTCGATAGTTGCAACTTCAGTACCGTTACCGCGAACAAGTTCCTGAACTTTTGCCAGTTCTGTGCCTGCTGGAACTTCAGCAGCGATAGAAAGAGTAGAAGAGGCAGCCACTGCCAAACCAGCACCTAGAAGAAGGGCCTGAGTGATTTTATTCTTGTACATTTAATAAACTCCAAGTTTTATGTATTGCATCCATGACTTCTTTGCTTGGTTCACTGAACGGCAGTGATTTAGATTTATTTAGCTCAAAATTTAAGCATAAAAATCTAAAACCTTACAAAGATTGAGGCACACACTATCAACCATTGAAGTAATTTGCCACAAACAAGTCGCAAAAAATCGGATAATTCTCCGAAATACTTAAGGTATCAGTGTAAATATCTAAAAAACCCCAAATCAGTAGTGACTTGCGTAGAGGGATTAATTAAAAAACAGCCTTTAGTGTTGATGTATCTGTGTTGATACTTTTTTTTAGCATCTTATGCTAGAACACTGAGCGCAAATTAACATTAACGCCACATGAAATCTAATTGCACATCACATATCACCTAAACCGTCTACACTATTTGTGAGGATAATCACTTTATACAAGACAGCATAATGCTCTGCACCAAACCGGGTTATCCAATGCACCAATTAAGACAAAATTACGCGCTGAATTTATATGCAACCACAATGAATTATCATTTGTCAAATCAATGATTATCTATAAATAGATTTATAGCAGGTACAAAAAAACCGACCTAAGTGGTCGGTTTTTGACTGTCTCATATACAAATGAGTGAATGCTGAAGCAACATCACTTTAAGAGAAATTACTTCTCCCAGCGTTCCGCTGCTTTCGTGTCTGAATCACGAGAATCAACCCAACGCGTCGTTTCGGTCGTGCGTTCCTTTTTCCAAAAGGGAGCCTTGGTTTTCAGGAAGTCCATAACGAATTCACAGGCTTCAAATGCAGCACCACGGTGTGCACTGGATACACCAACGTAAACAATCTGGTCGCCGATATCTAAGTCACCTATACGGTGGATAACACGCATCTTCTGAATAGGCCAGCGAGCCTCAGCTTGGTCACAGATCTCGCTCAGTGATTTTTCTGTCATACCCGGATAGTGCTCCAGAGACAAACCAATCACATTGTCGCCAAGGTTCATGTCGCGAACTTTACCAACGAACGTCACAATCGCTCCGGCAGCTGTACCTTGAGCCAAGTAGTCGTATTCGTCGCCTACCGAGAAGTCCTCAGCTGTCACTAATACTCTTGGATCCATGCTTAGCCTCCAGTCACTGGTGGGAAGAAAGCCACTTCGTCGCCGTCTTTCACTTCAGCTGTCAGAGGTACGATTGATTGGTTAAGTGCAGCCAGAAGCTTCCCCTCTTCCAATGCGATATCCCATTTGCCTTCTTGTGTCACAAGATGACTACGAATCGCTTCAATCGTCTTAAATTGTGCATCAACTTCAACGCTGTCCACACCAACAAGTTCACGAGTTTGAGCAAAGAAAAGTACTGTAATCATGACTCCACCTTAAAGTGACCAGATTTACCACCTGTCTTCTCTAGCAGGCGCACGTTTTCGATAACAATGTCTTTCTGAACAGCTTTACACATATCGTAAATCGTTAACGCAGCCACAGAAGCAGCCGTTAGCGCTTCCATCTCTACGCCCGTCTTACCCGCAAGCTTACAAACAGATTCGATGCGAACCTTGTTTTCAGACTCGATAGCTTCAAGCTGCACTTCTACTTTAGTTAATAGCAGAGGGTGACACAGGGGAATCAGATCCCACGTCTTCTTCGCCGCTTGAATACCCGCAATACGTGCCGTTGCGAAAACATCACCTTTATGGTGGCTACCAGAGACAATCAGCTCTAGCGTTTCTGCCGACATTTGAACGAAGGCTTCCGCTCTCGCTTCACGTACTGTTTCCGCTTTAGCCGATACATCGACCATGTTTGCTTCGCCAGACGCGTTAATGTGTGTAAATTGGCTCATACTCAAACCGCCTTATACAGAAAGGTGTGGCATGAAGTTACAAGGACGGTGGCTAGCATCCATCTGTTGCTTGATGATCTTAGTCCAACCGGTGCGGCAAGCGCCTGTAGAACCTGGCATCGCAAAGATAACCGTGTGGTTAGCAAAACCCGCAATCGCACGAGATTGAATTGTCGAAGTACCGATCTCTTCGTAAGATACTTGACGGAATAGCTCACCAAAGCCTTCTACTTCTTTGTCGAACAGTGGCTTAAGCGCTTCAGGCGTGCTGTCACGAGAAGTGAAACCAGTACCACCCGTGATCATGATAGCTTGTACGCTTTCATCAGCGATCCATTTAGATACGATCGCACGGATCTTGTACATGTCATCAATAACGATTTGCTTATCAACCACGTTGTGACCCGCTTCTTTAGCATGCTCTGCTAGGTAACCGCCTGAAGTGTCGTTTTCTTCTGTACGAGTATCTGAAACCGTTAGTACTGCGATGTTTGCTGCTTGGAATTTGCTTTCTGCGTGACCCATTTGTTCACCTATATAAATTTTTCATTAGACTGATTCGCCCAGCCTGAAGAAGCTGAGCGATAAAATGCTTTAGAGTGTGTAGCGGGTTAACCGCCGATTGACGCCAAGTTTGGAGTCATGCCGCTGTTGCCATCGTGTAAGAAGTGGCTAACGGACTTGGTTTGAAGCTGAGCCTGAATTCGATCAATGAGTTCTTGCTCTTGTTGATCTTCTTGAATCAGATCTCTCAGTTCAACACCATGGTCGCCAAACAGACATAAGTGAAGTTTACCGGTCGCAGAAACGCGCAGTCGGTTACAACTCTCACAAAAGTCTTTCTCGTAAGGCATGATCAAACCGATTTCACCCTTGTAGTCTGGGTGGACAAACACTTGCGCCGGGCCATCGTTAACGGCTTTGACTTTTAACAGCCAACCATTAGCAATAAGCTGGTTGCGAATCGCAACGCCAGACACATGATGTTTATCGAACAACTCGTCCATCTCGCCGGTTTTCATCAGCTCGATAAAACGTAATTGAATAGGTTTGTCTTTGATCCAATTAAGGAAGGCTGGTAATTCCTGACTATTGAGGTCTTTCATTAATACGACGTTGACTTTGACTTGTTCAAAGCCAACCTCAAACGCTTTATCAATGCCTCGCATAACCTCAGTAAACTTATTCTCACCAGTGATCTGATGGAACATGCGCGAATCTAAACTATCCACGCTCACGTTTATATGGGTTAAACCAGCATCACGCCATTGCCCTACTTGTTTCTCCATGCGGTAGCCATTCGTTGTGGTGGCTACTTTTTCGATGCCTGGAGTAGAAGCAACGGTATGTATGATTTCAGGAAAGTCTTTACGCAGACTCGGCTCTCCGCCTGTAATGCGGATCTTTGAGGTACCACAATCTGCAAACGCTTTAACAACGCGTTTGATCTCGGGAACACTTAAAAAAGACGAGTTTTTTTGCCCTGACGGTTTGTAACCATCTGGTAAGCAGTAAGTACATTTAAAGTTACAGACGTCTGTAACCGACAAGCGCAAGTAATAAAACTTGCGATGGAATCTATCTTCGAATTGTTGCGCCACGGAACACCTTTCCAAACACGGGAGGCATAATCATTTCCAATTAAGCCCTTGTGACAACATGTCACTGGCTCTTGATGCGTATCGGTACAGCAAATACCACTGTGCGACTTAGCATGCGAGAGCTCGGAGTTATGGCAACTGAGCGTTATATTCACACGCGCAGTAGCTGAGTAATAAAATACTTAATATTTGTACGTGAATCTAGCTCTGATGGTAAAAAACGGGTCACATCGGCAAAAAAAACGTATCAAACGCTCAAAATAACTCTTGTTGAGTATATAGCGAGAAGCATTTAACCTAAATTATAGTTGGTAATAACCTAACAAGAACAATAAATGAATATTTACTCTTCAAAGAAAGTCGTAGCAATCGGCGGTGGCCATGGCTTAGGTCGCATGTTAGCTGCATTAAAAGACTTTGGTAACAACGCAACTGGCATTGTTGCAACGACAGATAACGGCGGTTCCACCGGACGTATTAGAGATTGCCAAGGTGGCATCGCATGGGGAGATACACGCAACTGTATCAACCAATTAATCACAGAGCCTTCAATCAGTTCGATGATGTTCGAATACCGCTTTCGTGGTCAAGGTGAGCTAGACGGTCATAACTTGGGTAACCTAATGCTGACGGCGTTAGACAACCTTTCCGTTCGCCCATTGGAAGCAATTAACCTGATTCGAAATATGCTCAAGGTCGATGTCAATATCGTGCCGATGACTGAGCATCCTTCAGACCTCACGGCTCTATCAATGGACGGCCGCTGGGTTACCGGCGAAACCAACGTTGATGACATGACGGAAAAGCTGCGCATGATGGACTTGTCTCCAGAAGTGCCAGCAACCAAAGAAGCCGTTGCTGCCGTTGAGCAAGCAGACTGCATTGTCCTTGGCCCTGGAAGCTTTTTAACCAGTGTGATGCCCCCTCTTCTCCTTCCAGAGATTGGCAAAGCAATCTCTGAGAACACCAAGGCAAAAGTTATCTTCGTTGAAAACCTTTCACCAGAGCACGGTCCCGCAGGGAAAATGACGCTTCAAGAGCAATTGGAGTGGTGTGAACGTACCTGTAAGGCAAGGAAAATAGACATCGTGTTAGGCAATGAACCTCACCCGGAACTAGAAGTGCAATGGAATTGTGTGACCACAGATCTTGCATCGGCAAACCGAGATTGGCGACACGACCGTGTGAAGCTTCAACAAGCCATTGAAGCCCAGTTGGCGTAGCCATAGGTTCAAGCGACAAACAACAAAAAAGGAGCATGCTGCTCCTTTTTTAATCTCAGTAATAACTCGCTGTTTTAAAGGTCCGTCATCAACTGCTGATATTCAGTGTACGTCGATAACAGGAGGTCTTGCATATCTTGAAAATCAATCTCGGTTACAGGCAACGCTTGCTTCACTTTTGCGTCTAAGCTAATCGCAAAACTACACAAAGAATCCGCACCAAAGCTTGCTGCGCTGCTCTTAAGCGCATGACTGATATCAGCCAAGTACTTAGAGGTATCCGACTCTTTATTTATCTCTAGGTGTTCGTAGTAGCCTTTCAACTCACCTAAAAAGATTTCCAGTAAAACCGGGACATTCTCTTGGCCTATTTCGCCGGCAAGCTCATCAACTTTTTGCTGATTTAATACTTTCGTCATTATTATTTTCTTATTGTTTGTTGATTACTGCTTCGCATTCCACGTTTGCAACTTACGGTATATCGTCGATGGACTGACATCTAAGAAACCTGCCGCACGAGGGATGTTGCCATCACACGCTTTAATGGCCTGCTCGATAGCCGTTTTCTCAGTGATCCACAATGGGAAAATATCTTTTACCGTGATGTCTTCATTCTGCTTCTCTTTCAATCGCAGACTGTTTTCAATCGGTTGGTTCAACGGTGGTGGAAGCATGTTGAGAGTAATCTCTTTGCCGTTATTCAAAACCACCACGTTCCGCAACACGTTTTGTAGCTGACGAACGTTACCCGGCCACTCATATTGATTAAAGCGATCAAGTACTTCCTGAGCAAAACGTACAAACGCCTTCCCCTCCTCGACCGACATATAGCCTAGCAGAGAATACGCGATCTCGATGACATCTTCACCACGCTCACGCAATGGCGGCAAGTGCAATGGAATCACGTATAAACGATAGTATAAATCTTCTCTAAAGCGACCTTCTTGTACTTCTTTCCAAGGGTCACGGTTGGTCGCACACACAAAACGAACGTCGACACTCTTCATCTTCGAAGAGCCGACTTTTTGGAAAGTACCGGTTTGGATAAAGCGCAGCAGCTTGGTTTGCAGCTCTAAGTCCATTTCGCACAGTTCATCAAGGAACAGTGTTCCACCATCAGCAAGCTCAGCAGCACCTTGGCGATCGGTCGCAGCACCGGTAAAGGCACCTTTAACGTGGCCAAACAGCTCACTTTCAATCAGGTCTTTAGGGATAGCGGCACAGTTAATCGCGATGAACGGCTTATCGCCACGCTTACTCGCCGCATGAATGGCTTCTGCACATACCTCTTTACCGGTACCACTTTCACCAGTAATGAAAATGCTCGCCTTACTCGATGCAGCAGAATCGATAGTTCGGTAAACCTGCTGCATGGTTTGGCTGCTGCCGATAAAACCTTGGTAGTTCTGGTTTCCCGGGTGTTCCGAGCTATTTTTAAGTTTGGTGGCTTTGCGGATCGCATTATTCACCGTAATACGGAGTCGGTCGGCTTCACACGGTTTGATAAGGAAATCTTGAGAGCCATGACGCATCGCTTCTACAGCGGTATCGATAGAGCCGTGAGCCGTCATGAAGATAACTGGAACTTCAGGGTATTTTTGTTTTACAGCAAATAGTACGTCCATACCCGTCATATCAGGCAGACGTAGATCTAATAAAATAAGGTCTGGGATTCGATGATTCAAACTCTCGATTGCATCGCGGCCAGTGCCGACAATGTTGATATCAATTTCGAGCGGTGTAAGATACGAGCGATATAAAGCTGCTACCGAAGCGGTATCCTCTACCATCAACAAATACTTCGATTTGTTATCTAGCGTTTTTGATTGCATATCCTAGCCATTTATAATTTGCATTTCTTATTATAGTCGCATTCCGCTTTGCATTATGCAAATTAGCCACAGTATTTGTAGTGTGTTTTTTTACTTGCTTCAAACAATCAATGTTTTATCTATCTGGCACGAACGATGCAACGGTATAAATGGCCTTCGGGTCACCTAGCCAACTGACGTTGTTAGTGGACCGATTGTTCACAAACGTAAGCCAGTAGAACATTTACTACTGGCTGTTTTTTTGTCTGAAACACTCTCAATTCTTGTGTTGAGGGGGATCAATTCTCGAGCGAAAAGTGAGATTAGCTGTTGGTAATAAACTGCTTTCTTAACTGCTCAATTTCATCACGCTTCTGTGCGGCCAATTCAAATTCCAGATTCTGAGCATGCTGATACATCGCAGATTCTAGCTTGCTGATCTCTTTATCAAGCTGTTGCGGCGTAAGTACTACATAACTTTCAGAAGGCTCTGCCACCTTAGATAGTGGAACTTGTTTCGATTGGCGCTGCTGCTTCGACTTGGTTAGATCACCTAGCTCCATAATGTCTTTGATATTACGTTTCAACGCTTGCGGCGTGATGCCTTGCTCTTCATTGTATGCTTGCTGCTTCTCACGACGACGATCGGTTTCATCAATCGCTTTTCTCATCGACTTAGTAATCGAATCACCATAAAGGATCGCTCGACCTTCCAAGTTACGCGCAGCACGACCAATGGTTTGAATCAGAGAACGCTCAGAACGCAAGAAGCCCTCTTTATCTGCATCAAGAATCGCCACCAGCGACACTTCAGGCATATCCAAACCTTCACGAAGTAAGTTAATGCCCACTAACACATCGAACTTGCCCAAACGTAGGTCTCGGATGATCTCTACACGCTCAACGGTATCGATATCCGAGTGCAAGTAACGCACTTTAACGCCGTGCTCACTTAGGTATTCGGTTAAGTCTTCTGCCATTCTCTTGGTCAACGTGGTAACCAAAACACGCTCTTCTTTCACTGAACGGATTCTGATTTCAGACAGCAAGTCATCCACCTGCGTCGCGACAGGTCTTACTTCGATGATTGGGTCTAACAGACCAGTAGGACGTACCACTTGATCAGCAATCTCGCCATCTGATTTTTCAATCTCGTAATTACCTGGTGTTGCCGACACAAAAATCGTTTGTGGGGCTATAGACTCAAATTCTTCAAACTTCATTGGACGGTTATCCAATGCAGAAGGCAGTCTAAAACCAAACTCGACCAAGGTTTCTTTACGAGAACGGTCACCTTTATACATCGCACCAATTTGCGGCACAGTCACGTGTGACTCATCGATGATCAGCAAACCATCATCAGGCAGGTAGTCAAATAACGTTGGCGGCGCTTCCCCTTCCGCACGGCCGCTCAAGTATCGTGAATAGTTTTCGATACCGGAACAGAAGCCAAGCTCAGTCATCATCTCAATATCAAACTGAGTTCTTTGAGAGATACGCTGCTCTTCCAAAAGCTTATTGTTGTCTTTTAAGTATTGAGCACGATCGCGCAGTTCGTCCTTGATGTTCTCAATCGCCTCAAGGATTTTTTCTCTTGGCGTTACATAGTGAGTTTTTGGATAAACCGTAAAGCGCGGCAAGTCTCTTTGTTTCACCGCACCAGTCAGAGGATCAAAAATACTAATGCAGTCCACTTCGTCATCGAACATCTCAATTCGAACCGCATCTTGGTCAGATTCAGCCGGAAAGATATCAATCACCTCACCACGAACACGGAACTGACCACGTTCAAAGGCGACATCGTTTCTTGAATATTGCAGCTCAGCCAATCGACGCAGGATGTCTCGCTGATCCATCACCTCGCCACGACTCAAATGAAGCATCATCTTCAAATAAGACTTAGGATCACCCAGACCGTAGATAGCCGACACAGAAGCCACAATGATGGCGTCTTTTCGTTCTAATAAGGCTTTGGTTGCCGAAAGCCTCATTTGTTCGATATGAGCGTTCACAGACGCATCTTTCTCGATGAACGTGTCCGTGGTTGGAACGTAGGCTTCAGGTTGGTAGTAATCGTAGTAAGAAACGAAATACTCAACGGCATTGTTTGGAAAGAAAGATTTCATCTCACCGTAAAGTTGAGCCGCCAATGTCTTGTTAGGCGCTAACAGAATCGCAGGTCTTTGAGATTGGGAAATGACGTTGGCAAGGGTAAAGGTTTTACCTGAGCCCGTTACCCCTAGTAGAGTTTGATGTGCCAAACCAGAATCTAATCCGTCTAGTAATTTGGTTATCGCTGTCGGCTGATCACCGGACGGGCTGTAGTCCGATACCAAGTCAAAGAGTTTACTCATAGGTCGCCATTTCCATACTGTTTTTTTAATCAGGTCATTGTCACTCTAGGAGGAGTGTCGTTGCAACAATTATCTAGAGAAATGCATCTTAAGATCAGAGATCAGTTATAGCTTTTATTTTTAGAACTTGGTATTATCCGTGCCCTGCAAAGTTTCCCCAGCTAAATTACTCGAATTTTAATCCACTACTTTTCCCCAAAAAACCTAAAAATACCGCTTGTTTTACTGTTCGTTTTATAATCTACAAAAGTTATACAATTGCGACATTTTGCTATAAATCTTTTAAATACATTACGTTAGATAAGGTTTTTACATTTTTCGATTTATCCCGATTATTGTTGTTAAAGTTTCACACACACACTTATCCACAATTTTGGTGGATAACTAAAGCAAAGCTAAATCCTATAAGGCGTTCAAGAAAGTAAAGTTTTTTATCTTACTTTTTTCTGATATTTTTTATTGACAGAAATCCGGACAATTATTAGAATTCGCGTCGCTAACAAGCAATTCCCCTTTAGTTCAGTTGGTAGAACGGCGGACTGTTAATCCGTATGTCGCAAGTTCAAGTCTTGCAAGGGGAGCCAAATTCAGAAAAAAGCTCAATCGAAAGATTGGGCTTTTTTCGTATATAACTGCGACTAACTTGTTCCAAGTTAATGTCACAAACCTAGCCGCCCGCGTTCAAGTCTCGACAAGGGGGCCAAATTTAAAGAAGCCGCATCACTCGATGCGGCTTTTTGCGTTTTAGTGCTTTGGGCTCGTATTTTACTCGCCTCTTTCACTCCTCTTTTTGATAGTTCTGAGCACAAAAAGCCACAAATATGACCCTATTCGTAGGAAGCAAATCGAGTTCAATTCAAGAATGATCTTATGAAAGATCCAATTCAACTACTCCTACAAACTTGTCTCACGAAGTAAAAATTGGCCGTCTATACTTACGGTAACTTTAATAATCAATCGATTACCTGATGTTTTTTTCACCAAGTGTCTAAATCCCTAGTGATCCTTGGTTGTTATTAGGTGAGCAAAGCAGGATAATATCGGGATCGGAATCTCAAGAATTAATCCATTATGACCGAATACCTTTTGTTGTTGGTTGGCACAGTGCTGGTCAATAACTTTGTGCTAGTGAAATTTTTAGGGCTATGTCCTTTCATGGGAGTCTCCAAGAAACTGGAGACTGCGATTGGCATGGGCCTCGCGACGACTTTCGTTCTGACGTTAGCGTCGGTATCTGCATACCTAGTAGAAACCTACATCCTTACCCCTCTGGGTATTGAATACCTGCGTACCATGAGCTTCATTTTGGTTATCGCGGTGGTCGTTCAATTTACGGAAATGGTCGTTCACAAAACCAGCCCGACTCTTTATCGCCTATTGGGTATCTTCCTGCCTCTTATCACCACCAACTGTGCGGTATTAGGTGTGGCACTTTTGAACATCAATGAAAACCACAACTTCATTCAGTCGATCATCTATGGTTTTGGCGCTGCGGTGGGTTTCTCTCTTGTATTGATCCTATTTGCTGCGATGCGTGAACGTATTGCGGTTGCTGATGTTCCAATGCCCTTCAAAGGCGCATCGATTGCGATGATCACAGCAGGCTTAATGTCTTTGGCATTTATGGGCTTTACTGGGTTGGTGAAATAAGCATGAGTACCATTTTAATTGCGATCATTGCGCTAGCCGTTTTAGCCGCTGTTTTTGGCGCTATTTTGGGCTTTGCTTCTATCCGCTTTAAAGTTGAAGCCGATCCTATCGTCGATCAAATCGACACCATTTTACCGCAAACTCAATGTGGCCAGTGTGGCTACCCTGGCTGTCGCCCATACGCAGAGGCGATCGCTAACGGAGACAAGATCAACAAATGTCCTCCGGGCGGCCAAGCAACCATTGAGAAGCTAGCAGATTTAATGGGCGTAGAAGTTGAAGACTCCGCTCATGACTTAGATAACAAAGTAAAAACCGTTGCCTTCATTCACGAAGATATGTGTATCGGCTGTACCAAGTGTATTCAAGCCTGCCCTGTTGACGCCATTGTTGGTGGCACCAAGGCACTGCACACAGTAATTAAAGATGAATGTACAGGTTGTGATCTATGTGTCGCACCGTGCCCTACTGACTGTATTGAAATGATTCCAGTGGCAACAACGACTGAAAATTGGAAATGGCAGATGAACATCATCCCTGTTACTGATATCACTAACCAAGCGACTGATGCGACTGCGTCAGAGCCTAAAGCATAGGGTTAGTATGATCTCTTTAATTGAACAAATTCGCACGGGCTCTATTTGGAACTTCCCTGGTGGCGTGCACCCTGCTGAAAACAAGAAACAGTCGAATACTACTGATATCGTCCATGCAAGGCTTCCAGAAGAAATCGTTCTTCCTGTGAAACAGCACATCGGTAAGCCGGGGAACCTATTGGTTGCTGCTGGCGACACTGTGTTAAAAGGTCAGCAACTTACAGCCTTAGACACAGGTTTTACTTTGCCAGTACACGCACCAACATCGGGTGTGATTACCGCTATCGAACCGCGAACTACCGCTCACCCTTCAGGCTTGAGCGAAATATGCGTGGTTATTAAACCTGATGGCCTAGACACTTGGATTGAAAAAAATCCAGTTGAAGATTTTTCGACAAAGACTTCTGACGAACTGCTTGATGTGATTCGCCAAGCTGGTATTTCAGGCATGGGCGGCGCAGGTTTCCCTACGGCTAAGAAGCTTCAATCAGGCTTAGGTCGTACCGACATTTTGATCGTCAACGCTGCGGAATGTGAACCTTACATCACCTCTGATGACAAGTTGCTTCAAGAACATGCCGACGAAGTATTAAAAGGCATCGAAGTGGTTGAACACATTCTTCAACCAAAGCTGACGGTTATCGGCATTGAAGACAACAAACCAGATGCGATAAAAGCACTTGAGATTGCAGCGAAAGACAAAGATATCGTCATTCGCGTTATCCCAACCAAATACCCTTCTGGTGGTGAGAAGCAACTTATCAAGATCCTCACCAACAAAGAGGTTCCAGCTGGCGGCATTCCTGCAGACATTGGTGTTTTGGTTCAGAACGTCGGCTCTCTTTACTCGATTAAGCGAGCGGTAATTGACGGCGAACCTGTGGTTAACCGCGTTGTGACATTAACCGGTAAAACCTTTAAGCAACCTCGTAACGTTTGGGCGCTATTAGGCACACCAGTACATGAGTTACTTGAAGAGTTTGGCTACAAAGCAGATAAAAAACTGCCGCGTTTAATTTTGGGCGGCCCGATGATGGGCTTTACCTTGCCGCATGCCAATGTGCCAATCACTAAAACGTCGAACTGTATTTTAGCGCCAACGCGTCGTGAGATTTCACCAAGCACTTACGAGATGGAATGTATTCGTTGCAGCGCATGTGCCGAAGCCTGCCCCGCATCACTTCTTCCTCAACAACTGCAATGGCATGCAAAAGCCAACGAGTTAGATAAGTGTGAAGAGCTAAATATTAAAGACTGTATTGAATGTGGTGCATGTGCATTTGTCTGCCCAAGCGAAATCCCTCTTGTTCAGTACTATCGCCAAGCAAAAGCTGAAATCAAAACTCGAAAAGATGAAGCCGCTGCTGCAGAACGCGCCAAGATTCGTTTTGAAGAGAAGAACGCTCGTATGGAGCGTGATAAAGCCGAACGTGAAAACCGCTTTAAAAAAGCCGCAGATAACCGCCGTAAAGATATGAAAACATCCGGCGGTGATGATGCTATTGCTGCTGCGATTGCTCGTGTTAAAGCACAAAAAGCCGCTGCGGATCAGGCTCCGAATGAAGAACCAGCAGTGAAACCTGCGGTTGCTGCCGCTATTGCGAAGGCAAAAGCGAAACAAGCTGCAGCTCAAAAAGCGGAAGGCGCTGAACCAGACAACTCTGAAATGTCTAAACTGCGTGAAGAGCGCAAGCGTCAAGCGAGAGAGCGCAAGGCACAACAAGCAGCAGCCGATACTCCTGCAGAAAGCTCAGGCGATACGAAGAAAGACGCCGTTGCTGCTGCGATTGCTCGCGCTAAAGCGAAGAAAGCACAGCAAGCGGAATCTGCTTCGGATGCTCCTGTTGAAAGCTCTGGCGATGCTAAGAAAGATGCTGTCGCTGCGGCCATTGCTCGTGCTAAAGCCAAGAAAGCTCAACAAGCTGAATCTGCTGCTGAAGCTCCTGCTGAAAAATCCGGCGATGCCAAGAAAGATGCTGTTACTGCCGCTATCGCTCGTGCTAAAGCCAAAAAAGCCCAGCAAGCGAAGCAAGCAGAAACATCTGAACCAGTGGTTGAAGTTGAAACCGAGACTCAATCGGAGCAAGTCGACCCTAAGAAAGCTGCTGTTGCTGCGGCTATTGCTCGTGCTAAAGCCAAGAAAGCACAACAAGCAGGTTCAGCTTCCGAGGCTCCAGTTGAAAGTACTGGCGACGCTAAAAAAGACGCCGTTGCTGCAGCTATCGCTCGTGCTAAAGCGAAAAAAGCCCAACAAGCAGAATCAGCTGCTCAAACCGAAAGTGAAGCTCCAGCTGAAAGCTCTGGCGACGCTAAGAAAGATGCCGTCGCTGCTGCGATTGCTCGTGCTAAAGCGAAGAAAGCTCAACAAGCTAAGCAAGACGAAACGGCAGAAACTCCTGAGCCAGTGGTTGAAGTGGAAGCTGAAACTCAACAAGAGTCAGTCGATCCTAAGAAAGCTGCAGTTGCCGCCGCGATTGCTCGTGCTAAAGCCAAGAAAGCACAGCAGGCTAAGCAAGACGAAACAGCAGAAACTCCTGAGCCAGTGATTGAAGTTGAAGCTGAAACTCAACAAGAACCAGTCGATCCTAAAAAAGCAGCCGTTGCTGCCGCTATTGCTCGTGCTAAAGCAAGAAAAGCACAGCAAGAGCTAGATAAAAAGAACAATGAGGAGAAAGAGTAGTGGCCTTCTTTATCGCCAGCTCACCGCACGCGCATAGCCGTAGAAGCACCCCAGATCTAATGAAATGGGTGGCTATTTGTGCATTGCCAGGTCTACTAGCTCAAACCTACTTCTTTGGATGGGGTACCCTCATCCAGTTAGTATTTGCTATTGCACTTGCTGTTACCTTTGAAGCAGCCGTCATGCTATTGAGAAAACGCCCGCCAGTAATGGCACTGCGTGATTACAGTGCTGTTGTAACCGCTTGGCTACTGAGTGTCGCGATTCCCCCACACTCTCCGTGGTGGATCCTCGTCATTGGTATGTTCTTCGCTATTATTATCGCGAAACACTTATACGGCGGCCTAGGGCAGAACCCATTTAACCCTGCGATGGTCGCTTACGTTGTTTTGCTGATTTCATTCCCAGTTCAAATGACCAGTTGGAATGCTCCCGCGAGCCTGACAGCAGAAGCAACAAGCTTTATTGACTCATTCTTGATGATCTTTACTGGCTTCAATAACGAAGGTTTGTCTCTGCAACAAGCACGCCTTGGCATTGATGGCACCACAATGGCGACGCCGCTTGATGCATTCAAAACGGCATTAACGGCAGGCAATACTGCCTCAGAAGCACTATCTCAACCTCAATTTAGTTGGTTAGCTGGCGTAGACTGGGAGTGGGTAAACCTTGCTTACCTAATCGGCGGTTTAGTGCTGATTAAGCAACGTGTTATTCAATGGTATATCCCTGTGGCTTTCATCGGCAGTCTTACTCTGTTTAGCTTAGTGTTCTTAGTGCTCACTCCTGGTGAAACCGCTTCTCCAACCATTCACCTTCTGTCTGGCGCGACTATGCTTGGTGCATTCTTTATTGCAACCGACCCAGTTTCAGCATCCACGACAGTCAAAGGTCGCTTAGTGTTTGGCGCTCTGATCGGCGGTTTAGTCTTTATCATCCGCAGTTGGGGTGGTTTCCCTGATGGCGTGGCGTTTGCTGTATTGTTAGCCAACATGTGTGTTCCACTGATTGACTACTACACCAAACCTCGCACATACGGTCACTAAGGGAGCGGATACCATGCTAAATGCAATTAAGAAAAACGGCCTTGTACTCGCGATTTTTGCGTGTGCTTCGACGGGTTTGGTCGCGGTAACTCACTACCTGACCAAAGATCAGATCAAACAACAAGAACAGGCTCAGTTACTGTCTGTTCTTAACCAAGTGATCCCAGACGATCAGCACGACAACGAGCTGTTTTCGTCTTGTACTTTGGTTCAAGCAGAAGAGCTTGGTACTGAGCAAGCGATGCCGGCTTACATTGCTAAGCTTAATGGTGAGCCAAGCGCGATTGCGATCGAAGCGATTGCACCAGACGGCTACAATGGCGCGATTAAAGTCATTGTTGGAATGAAAACTGACGGTACTATTTTAGGTACTCGCGTGCTTTCTCACCAAGAGACTCCGGGCTTGGGTGATAAGATTGATCTGCGTGTGAGTGATTGGATTCTTTCGTTTGCAGGTAAGCAAGTGACGGATTCTAATCTAGACCGTTGGAAGGTTCGTAAAGACGGTGGTGATTTTGACCAGTTTACTGGCGCTACTATCACGCCAAGAGCAGTCGTGAAGTCAGTCAAACAAGCGGTCCAGTACGTTAACCAAAACAACCAAGCATTGCTTGCTCAACCTCTAAATTGTGGTGGTGAATAATGAGTGACCATAAAACATTGATCAAAAATGGCATGTGGGCCAATAACCCTGCCCTAGTGCAACTTCTTGGGTTATGTCCGCTGCTGGCTGTATCGTCAACAGTCACTAACGCACTTGGGCTAGGCATTGCTACCTTGCTTGTACTGGTCGGCTCAAACGTTTCTGTTTCTTTGGTTCGTAATCATGTGCCAAAAGAAGTACGTATCCCAGTATTCGTAATGATCATTGCCTCGCTAGTAACCTGTGTTCAATTGCTGATGAACGCTTACGCCTATGGGCTTTACCTCTCTTTGGGTATCTTCATCCCGCTGATCGTAACCAACTGCATCATCATTGGTCGTGCGGAAGCCTTCGCTTCAAAAAATGAAGTGCTACCAGCGGCTCAAGATGGTTTCTGGATGGGTCTAGGCATGACATCAGTATTGGTCGTGTTAGGTGCGATGCGTGAGATTATTGGTAACGGGACCCTATTTGATGGCGCAGACCTGCTGCTTGGTGACTGGGCTTCGGTGTTACGAATCCAGATATTCCAATTTGATAACAGCTTCTTGTTAGCCCTGCTTCCACCGGGTGCCTTCATTGGTGTTGGTTTCTTAATTGCTTTGAAAAATATCATCGATAACCAAGCAAAATCTAGACAACCAAAACAAGAAAAACCAGTCATTGAACGCGCTCGCGTTACCAATGCCTAATAAGTTAAATTAGCTTAAACCTCGCTGAGTTAGCTCAACCACTCAGCGGGGGAAATCAGATCTAAACAGTACATATAATAATGACGCTCATAAGAGCGCGTAACCGATGATAAAGCAGAAGCAATCCAAGCTTCATGCCCTAACTATTTGAAAGTAATGTCGCTATGAACAATGTAAAACGAGTAGAAATACTTGAGCGTTTAAGAGAAAACAATCCAAAGCCAGAGACTGAGCTTAACTGGAACAGCCCATTCGAGCTGCTGATTGCCGTTCTATTGTCTGCACAAGCAACCGATGTCAGCGTGAACAAGGCGACGGATAAGCTGTACCCTTTAGCCAACACTCCGCAAGCAATTTTCGACCTAGGTGTTGATGGCTTAAAAGAGTATATCAAGACCATCGGCCTATTTAACTCAAAAGCAGAAAACACCATCAAAACGTGTCGTATGCTGCTTGACCTACATAATGGTGAAGTACCGGAAGATCGCGCTGCATTAGAAGCCCTTCCAGGTGTCGGTCGTAAAACAGCAAACGTAGTGTTAAATACCGCATTCGGTTGGCCAACCATTGCCGTTGATACTCACATCTATCGTGTATCAAACCGCACTAAGCTAGCGATGGGTAAAACCGTCGACGATGTCGAAGCAAAACTACTTAAAGTTATCCCAAAAGAATTCAAACTGGATGTCCACCATTGGCTCATTCTTCATGGACGTTACACCTGTGTCGCACGTAAACCACGCTGTGGCAGCTGTATCATTGAAGACCTCTGTGAATTCAAAGAAAAGAGCGAAGATTAGTCTTTCCGTTCACAACGATTAATCAATACGGCAGCGCTTAAAGCGCTGCTTTTTTATTGCCACTCTCTAGAATCCGCCTCTACATAAGTTTTCACTTCTAATTCTGCGTTCCCAAGACAACAGGCATAAAAAATCCCGCCTTTTATGGCGGGATTCAATTATTTAGCTAAGAAGTCTGTCTTAGATAAACTCCACTTTAGTCACTTCTTTGATAGCAGATAGAACAAATGTTGGTACTGCTGCAATGAAGATTAACGATATTAAGTGATTAAACTCTAGCGCTTCTGTGCTGAATACCAACTGACCGAAGCTTGTGTACACAACGCTTAAAGACAAGATAGCCGATACTGCCACCGCACCAAGTAGGTAGTGGTTAGTGAACGGATTCTTACGATAAATCGTTGTAAACGTACGTGCATCGAACAAGCTCCAAAGTTGAGCAAAGATCAGTGTTAAAAACGCAACGGTTTGTGCGTATTGAGCACTGTAACCACCGTCGAGTGCGTAAGAGAATGTCACAAAGCTTAGACCACCTAATGCGAGACCACGAGTTAGGATACGAGCGCCTAGACCATTAGAGAAGAAGCCTTGGTCACGTTTGCCTGGCTTACGCTCCATGAGATCTTTCTCTTCTGGCTCAACACCGAGTGCGAGTGCTGGTAGACCATCAGAAACGAGGTTAACCCATAAAATCATTAGTGGAGTTAGCGGAAGTACTACATCTGGTCCCATGAGTAGGAATGCAAATAGGATTACCGAAACCTCACCCACGTTCGCTGTAAGTGCTTGGCGGATAAACTTACGTAGGTTATCGAAAATTTGACGACCCTGACGTACCGCCTTCACGATAGTACTGAAGTTGTCATCCAACAGGATAAGGTCACCTGAGTCTTTCGCAACAGACGTACCTGTAATACCCATCGCAACACCAATGTCTGCACGACGCAGTGCTGGCGCATCGTTCACGCCGTCACCGGTCATAGAGGCAACTTCATTGTTCTCTTGCTGCGCTTTTACGATACGCAGCTTGTGCTCTGGAGTAACACGGGCAAATACTGCAACCTGAGAACAGATAGACAACAGCTTCTCGTCATCCATTTGGTCAAGCTCAGCACCCGTTACCACTAGATCGTCTTCGCTACGGATGATTCCGATTTCACGAGCAATCGCTGCTGCCGTGACTGCGTGGTCACCGGTAATCATTACCGTACGAACACCAGCGCTATAACAGCTATTTACTGCATCGCGTACTTCTGGGCGTGGTGGATCCATGATGCCATAGATACCCAGGATGCTGACGTCTTTTTCAAGCTCAGGGAAATCTAACTCAAGCTCTTCTTCTTTTAATTCACGGAAACCAACGGCAAGTGTACGCAGAGCATCACCACCAAAGGTTTGGATTGCCGCTTCAAAGTTTAAATGAAGCTCTTGAGACGGTGCGGTATCGAGAGCCAAGTTGCCTGAAACTTCACAGCCAACCGTTGGTACGAAACCACCGTCAACCATGAAGCTGGTTGATTTACCAAGAACAACATCTGGCGCACCTTTCAATGCTAGGAAGTGCTTACCTTGTGGGTCACGAACGATAACAGAAGCCATCTTACGACCAGAATCGAACGGGAACTTCTTAACGATTGAGTAGCCACCCGTTGATAGCATTTCATCTTGTTTAAGACCTGCTTTTGCAGCTGCAACAATTAGTGCACCTTCTGTCGGGTTGCCACGAACCGTCCATTTACCATCAGCATTTACATATTCAGCATCGTTACAAAGCGTTGCAACAACAAGACCTTTCATCATTGCAGGGCTGTTTGTCGCTTCGACATTGTGACCTTTGGTAATGAATTCGCCCTTAGGATCAAAACCTTTACCTGACACATCCCAGTAACGACCAGACACATCGTACGCTTTCATCACCTGCATTTGGTTTTGTGTTAGCGTACCGGTTTTATCTGAACAGATAACGGTTGTAGAACCAAGCGTTTCGATTGCTGCTAGCTGTTTAGCCAAAGCATTATTCTTAACCATCTTAGTCGAGCCCATCGTTAATACGATAGTAACCACCGTTGGTAAACCTTCAGGAATAGCGGCAACCGATAAAGAGATACCTGTTGTTAGGATTTCTAACCATGGCATACCGTGGTAAACACCGATAGCACAAACAATAGCAACAACCACAAGAGCAACAACCAATAATGCGAGTGCGATGGTGTCCATACGCTCTTGCATTGGTGTTTTCGTCTCTTCCGTTTGGTTCATCATATCAGCGATGTGACCAACTTCAGTTTGCATACCTGTGCTTGTTACCACAGCAAGGCCTGTACCTGTAGTCACGATTGTTGTCATGAAGCCCATGTTCTTCTGATCGCCAAGACCAAGGGTCTCATCTTCAAGGCGTTCAGACTGCTTATTCACTGGCTCAGATTCACCGGTCAGTGCAGCCTCATCTACCGTCAGACGGTTTGACTCAAGAATACGAACATCAGCAGGCAGAATATCGCCAGTATTAATTTTGATGATGTCACCAGGAACGAGGGTTTTAGCTGGAACACTGATCCATTTACCATCGCGCATCACTTCGGCTTCTGGAGCTGCCATTTCTTTTAGCGCTTCCATCCCTTTCTGAGCTTTAAATTCTTGCCAGAACGCGATACCAGTATTGATAAGGATAATCACTGCAATAGCAATAGCATCAATCGCGTGGCCAGTAGACCAAGAAACGATTGCACCAACAGCTAGAATAAAAATCAGTGGGTTTTTATATTGATGAATATACAGTTCCCACGCAGAAGCTGACTCTTGTGCAGTCAGTTCGTTAGTGCCGTGCTTCTCTAAGCGTGCATCCGCTTCAGAAGTTGATAAACCTGTCGTTTGATCTGCGTTCAGTTCGTTTAAAACATCTGAACTTTGTTGTGTAAACCATTTACTCGTCATTTGAGTACTCCACATCAATGCCTCACGCCGAGGCTAATGTAATAAAATAATACCTATTCTTATGTGATAGAAAAATCGCACAAATCAAAAGTGAATATTTAGTCGATTTGGTACGCTTGAAAAACTATATAGTAAGGATTGTCTATTTAGCAAAGATCGCAAAAGATACACTTGATACACACTTGACAACTACTTTGAAAACACAACCACATCAAACATCAAACATAAAACAAACAATACAAGCCCAAACTATTGTTTAAAAAAGATAAGCACAAAAAATAGACACCCTTTGCACTTTCGTAAAAACCATTGGTTATCGGCGTATTTTATCGAAAATTCCTTAATAACGAAGTAAAACATCGGAATAACCTTTCTATAAACAGGGAGATGTTGGCGTAATCATAAATTGATAAAATGGAAAGTTAGATGCCAATTGTAAAAACGAAAGGAAATCAGCAACAAGATGGAGATATAAGTCACAATTCAACAACCAAGGCCATTCTTGGCCATTACAAAAAAGACCAACACTCAAACTTACTATTTATGCAAAACTGCGAATTAAGCGCTAGTGACTGACAAATTAATAAGGCCGTCGCTCTTTAATTTCTTGTAATACAAATAAGAAAAAAGGCAGAGGGGGAGAGTAAGATAGATGATGAGAATAAGAAAATATGACCAAACTCATCATCTCTTTGGTGTTGCTTATGAGCTTGCTCATATATAGTGCTATAAAAGAAACAACCAATAACAAGCTAGGAGCAAATCATGTCAAACGGTCGTATTTTACACACCATGCTACGCGTGGGTGATCTAGACAAGTCTATCGAGTTCTACACCAATGTAATGGGCATGCAGCTATTACGTAAGAACGAAAACAAAGAGTACGAATACACACTGGCTTTCGTTGGCTTTGGCGACGAATCTCAAGGCGCAGTGATTGAGCTGACTTACAACTGGGGCACCACGGAATACGATCTTGGCTCTGCTTTTGGTCACGTTGCTATCGGTGTTGATGACATCTACACAACGTGTGATGCGATTAAAGCAGCTGGCGGCAACGTAACGCGAGAAGCGGGTCCGGTTAAAGGCGGCTCTACACACATTGCGTTCGTTAAAGATCCTGATGGCTACATGATTGAGCTGATTCAGAACAAACAAGCAAGCGCAGGTCTAGAAGGTTAATTCCTTAACCTCTTTGAGAAGTTGAGTTTGAACGCCTGATGAAATAAAAAAGAAGCGAGCACTATGCTCGCTTCTTTTTTATCACTCTCCCCATAATCGATATGCTTCACCAATTATTCTTAACAATCTCATTGATGAAACTTTACATGATAATGATTATCATTTAAATTAACCACCTATTGATTAGTGAGGTAATACAATGATTAGCGAATGGGAAAAACACACGTTACTTGCCGATACTGCATTGCAGCTCGACGATCCTGTACGAAGTATTCTTCATTATCAGCAGGCTTTGAACTTAAGTGAAGAAATTACAGAACGCACCGATATTCAAGCCGATGAACGCTTACTGATCTCGGTGATTTCTTGCCACAATCTTGCTCAATTCTGGCGTTGGGCTGGCGACACTGAATACGAGCTCAAGTATCTTCAACTGGCTTCTGAAAAGGTACTCACACTGATCCCTCAGTGCCCTAATACTCAATGTTCAAGCTTTATCGATTCTATTGGTTGCTGTAAGAAAGCGCTGATCGATTTCATGAAACGCCACCCAAACCCTAAAATTGCCTCTATGGTGGAAAAGATCGATACCGCGACCAACTGTGAAATGATCGCCCGCTTCCGCTTGAATTAAACAAGTTCCGTTAAAACAACGACTCCAAATTTAAAACATAAAAAAGCCCGTCATCAAGACGGGCTTTGTCATTTCAAAACAAGCTGTTGTTTAGCTTAAACCTGTGTGCGACCTAAAGAGATCACAACACGTCGGTTCTTATCTTTACCAATTGGCGAGTTATTGTCCGCAATCGGACGACGCTTGCCATAGCCTTGCACTTGGATACGATCTTCTGGCAGGCCTAGAGATTTGAAGTACTCTCTTAACGATTCTGCTCTGCGCTCTGAAAGGTTTTGGCTAATCCCTTTGCTGTCGACAGAGTCGGTGTACGTTGCCACCAGCACAAGGTCGATGTCTTGGTTATAGCGAACGTAATCGGCAATCTGGCTCAGCCTTTTACGCGACGATTTATTCAGCTGATCGCTGTTGCGGTCGTAATGCAAAATAGTGAAAGAGATATCTTCAAAGCTGTAAGGCAGCAGGTTAGCAACACAGTCACTGAACACATTGTATTTTTCTTGGAACAACACCGACGACAACGACACTTCGATACGTTGATCTCGGCTCTGCCACTCTTGGTAGCTGAATGTCGGATAACGCCCTTTCTCCAACTCACTCAAGATGCCCCAAGCTGTTTGACCGCCGACATAGCCGTCAAATTGCTGGAAGAACTTAATGGTTGTCATACGATCAGCACTTTCACCCGGACGCCAAGGTGGCGGCATAGAGATCAAGCTTACATTGCGCGTCGCACCCATTGGACGGCGCATTTTAAGCTCAAAGTCCAAAATGATTTTTTTACTCGCGCGAGATGAGAACTCAGCATCACCAAAGTTTGGAATTGGGTGGACCAAGCGACATTCAAGTGGCGTGTTGGCTACCATCTCCCATGTCGACTGTTGAGGAGATGCTCCGTAACGCTTTTCTTGTGCCATGACCGATGACGACACAAGTAGCGAAAATAGCATTGAACCTGTTATGAGTTGTTTCTTCATAAAGTGGAGTATCTCTTAAGCAATTCGTTTAACAATGCAGCCAATTGCCGCATTTTTCTCTCACGTTTAAATATGCAATTATCAAGCCGTAATGGGTTGGGTAATTTAAGATTTATTGCCCTTCCCTAGTTTTTATCACTGCTATTATCTGCAATAATGCAGCCTTAATCACACTTATTTGGGCTAACATGACTGTAGAAAACGAAGCTCTGACCCTAAAAAAACGCTTTCGCGGCTATTTTCCAGTGGTCATCGACGTGGAAACCGCAGGGTTTAACGCTGAAACCGATGCATTATTAGAAATCTGTGCCATTACATTAAAAATGGATGAGAACGGAGATCTGCACCCTGCATCAACGCTTCATTTTCACATTGAGCCTTTTGAAGGCGCAAATATAGAGCAGGCAGCATTAGACTTTAACGGAATTAAAGACCCATTTAGCCCATTACGTGGTGCTGTGTCGGAACAAGAAGCCCTTAAAGAAATCTACAAGCTAGTGAGAAAAGAACAAAAAGCTTCAGATTGCAGTCGTGCAATCATGGTTGCTCACAACGCTACATTCGATTTGAACTTCGTTAATGCGGCAAGTGAGCGCTGTAAGCTTAAACGCGTCCCTTTCCATCCATTTGCTACTTTTGACACTGCAGCTCTTAGTGGTCTTGCCTACGGTCAAACCGTTTTGGCTAAAGCTTGCCGCACTGCAGGGATGGAATTTGACAACAAAGAAGCACACTCTGCTTTGTATGATACGCAAAAAACCACAGAGTTATTTTGCGGCATTGTAAACAAATGGAAAGCCCTTGGTGGTTGGCCTCTTGTTGACGAAGAATAAAAAATAGAGTCGGTAAACGTTTTTTCGTATTGCCTTCATAAAAAACACAACATCCCGAGAATAATATGAATCCTGTTGTAATTTCAGTTTGCATCATGCTTGTTTTAGCTTTGATGCGCGTAAACGTAGTCGTTGCTCTGACGTTCAGTGCAATTATCGGTGGCGTAGCCTCTGGTATGAGCTTGAACGACGCAGTCGCGGCTTTCGAAAGTGGATTAGGCGGCGGTGCAACGATTGCACTTAGCTACGCTATGCTTGGTACATTCGCTGTTGCTATCTCACGTTCTGGTATCACAGATCTCCTTGCTCAAAGTGTTATCAAACGCATTCACGGCAAAGAGAACAGTGCAGCATCGACTGGTCTTAAATACGGCATGCTTGCGTCGTTGATCTTAGTGACCATGTCTTCGCAAAACGTGATTCCGGTACATATCGCCTTCATCCCAATCTTAATCCCACCTCTACTAGGCGTATTCGCAAAAATGAACCTAGACCGTCGTCTAGTTGCGTGTGTGCTGACTTTTGGTCTGATTACACCTTACATGGTGTTACCGATTGGTTTTGGTGGCATCTTCCTAAACAACATCCTGCTTAAAAACCTTCACGACAATGGTCTTGAAAACGTTGTAGCAAGCCAAGTACCTATGGCAATGTTGTTACCAGCAGCAGGCATGATCTTCGGTCTCCTTACTGCAGTATTCTTTACTTACCGTAAGCCTCGCCAATACAAAGAAACCTCTCACACTGTTGTTTCAACAGAAGTGAAAGAGATCAACAAGAAGCACATCTTAGTTGCAGCGGCGGGTATCGTAGCTGCGCTAACAGTTCAACTGTCGACGGGCTCTATGATCATCGGTGCTCTAGCGGGTTTCATGGTATTTACCTTCGGTGGCGTCATTGCTTGGAAAGAGACACAAGATGTCTTCACCAAGGGCGTTCACATGATGGCAATGATCGGTTTCATCATGATTGCAGCGGCAGGTTTCGCGGCAGTTATGAAGCAAACAGGTGGCGTTGAATCTCTGGTTGAAGCACTTTCAACAAGTATTGGCGACAACAAGCCTCTAGCAGCACTACTTATGCTAATTGTTGGTCTATTGGTTACTATGGGCATTGGTTCTTCGTTCTCTACGATTCCAATCCTTGCAACTATCTACGTTCCATTAGCAGCAGCATTTGGCTTCTCGCCTATGGCAACAATCGCCCTAGTAGGTACAGCTGCAGCACTTGGTGATGCGGGCTCTCCGGCTTCTGACTCAACATTAGGTCCAACGTCTGGTCTAAATGCTGATGGTCAACACGAGCACGTATGGGAAACCGTAGTTCCAACATTCCTGCACTACAACATCCCACTGATCGTATTCGGTTGGATTGCAGCCATGGTTCTGTAATTAGGTTTGTAGTTAAAGAGCCCTACACTCACTTTTATAAAGACCGCCTCGTGCGGTCTTTTTTGTCTCTGAGATTCATTCTACTCTTCCTTCCGCTCACTCTCATTGAACTAGCGACACCAAACAAAAAAGGCTTACTCTGATGAGTAAGCCTTAGAAATCATTGCGAATACAGATGACTCTCGCTGAATTACGCAGCGGGAGCATTACTCACTAAAATTTCGCGAATAGACTTAAGCGTCGCTTCCGTTGAATGATAATCCAATTCAACTTCACTAAAGATGCCGTTCACTTCAAGCATTAAGGTCGGGTAAGAAAATACACCCATCGCTTCTTTAAAGCCTAGCTGGTCATCTAACTCACTTTCCAATAACTTGCTAGAAAGGTCATTTTCAAACTGTTGAACATTCATACCTAGCTCTTCAGCCAACTGCAAATGTGTGTCTTGGCTATGTGGCAACATCGCACGAAGGTAGTAAGCATGTTGAATCGCTTCAAGCATCGCTTCGTAGTGGTCTTGAAAACCTGCAGCAATCACGGCACGGCACGCAGGGTAAGTACTGCGAACAGGTTGGCACTCTGTCCAAAAATCATGGTTAAACTCAGTACCCAACTTAGCTTCGATCTGCTTCCAAATCGCTTGCAGCTTGCCTTTCATCTCTTCTGACATTGGCTCATCAGAATCCGGGGCCAAACCACCCACTACATAGTTAAACTCAATGCTCGCAGGCAATTGTTGTTTCAATAACTCAAGTGTTGGCTTGTAACCCCAACACCAGCTGCACATTGGATCATGCACATAATGAAGTTTTACGTTCATTGTTCATTCCTTATCGAGTCAATGATTCGATCAATTCAAACAAAAAAGGAGCCTGATTAAGGCCCCTCATTTTAACTATTCAGCGCAAAGGCTAGAACTTATTCAGCGTCATCGCCAGCAACTTTAGCCGCTGCTTCTTTGATGATTGGCTGAAGTTCGCCTTTTTGGAACATCTCAAGAATGATGTCACAACCACCGATTAGCTCACCTTCAACCCAAAGTTGTGGGAAAGTTGGCCACTGTGCGTAAGCAGGAAGCTCTGCACGGATATCAGGGTTTTGTAGGATATCTACGTAAGCAAATTTTTCGCCACATGCCATTAGAGCTTGAGACGCTTGAGAAGAGAAACCACAGCTAGGTAGCTTAGGAGAACCTTTCATGTACAGTAGAATAGTGTTTTCTTCAATTTGCTGTTTGATTTTATCGATAGTTTCCATTGCTTCCTCGTTAATGGATTACGGCTTTTATTGCCTTTATTCTACCCCAAACTAAAAGAATAAAAACCATATAAAAAAAGCGGTTAACAAGCTAAGCTAACAATTCACACAAAAGTAATGAAATAAGCTTTTAATAAAGTAAAAACTTGCTAAACTATATCGCAAGTCAGCAAATTGACCATGGTTGGCAGTATAGCGAGCCATGAATAATAATATCACTGGAAGCAATCGAAAGAGTTAACTCTTTCATATCAATGGAGAATTGAGCAATGGCATTTGAACTACCGGCTCTTCCTTACGCGAAAGACGCGCTAGAACCACACATCTCAGCAGAAACGCTAGATTTCCACCACGGTAAGCACCACAACACTTACGTTGTTAAGCTAAACGGCCTTATCCCAGGTACTGAGTTTGAAGGCAAAACACTAGAAGAGATCGTTAAGACTTCTACTGGTGGTGTTTTCAATAACGCTGCTCAAATCTGGAACCACACGTTCTACTGGCACTGTCTTGCTCCTAAAGCGGGCGGCGAACCAACTGGCGCTGTTGCAGAAGCTATCAACGCTGCATTCGGTTCTTTCGAAGAATTCAAAGCGAAATTCACTGATTCAGCAATCAACAACTTCGGTTCTTCTTGGACTTGGTTAGTTAAGAAAGCTGACGGTTCTCTAGACATCGTTAACACTTCTAACGCTGCTACTCCTCTAACAGAAGAAGGTGTTACTCCACTTCTAACTGTTGACCTATGGGAACACGCTTACTACATCGATTTCCGCAATGTTCGCCCTGACTACATGGCTGCATTCTGGAACCTAGTAAACTGGTCTTTCGTAGAAGAGAACCTAGCTAAGTAATTATTGCTTACGCTGCGCTATTTATAGCGAGTTATCTATTGAAAGCTCATGCCTCGGCGTGAGCTTTTTTGTATCTGTCGTGTTCCACAAAATCTAAACATTTCGTAATAAACCCGCCAATAGCGCTTACTTCTCGAACTATTGATAGCCTTCTTCCCAACCCTACATAAATTCTCTATTTGCCTGTAATTAAACACTAAAGTTTGCCGACTCCATGCCGTTAAAGGTGTATCCAATGAGAGGCGACATGCAAATACATACTTTAGACAAAGCAGGAATCATCAACGAACTGAAGTTCGGCATCGGGATCAGCCAAGCGGTTGAGCAAGGTCGCCGTGCAGATTTCGCGTTGCTGTTATCTATGTTTTCTAATGATGTCCGTGATTGCACGCCAATTGACACCATTGAAATCACAGAGACAAATGAAGATCGCCTGCGCAAACAATTTGGCGTAGCAGAACCTCAACAACTGCGTTCAAACCAGTCTTCATATGAGATTTCAGCTCAGCAATCTAATCATTTTCATCAAGCTAGCCTTGCCAGCGCCAAACTCAGCCATTACTTGAAACCTGAAGCGCTTGCCTTCATGCCTGAAGATACAGCCGACTTACCCGAAGAGGTTTACCAAAACCTTTCTGGTCATGACCGACGCAAACTCGAAAACAAGCATTTACCTGATTTGCCACATGCCACGCTCTACAATGAGCTAACCACCGCGCAACGTCGGTATCAAATTCAAGCTCAAGTATAGCGATCACCTACCTTTCCCTTTTTCGCTGTCTATCCATAGCTCTTCTTCGACTAACTCGCACACTTCAAAGTATTCACACGAATGATATGAACCACTAGCCTTAGGCAACCTAAAAACACCTGATGTCGGTTACCGCTTGAAGTTACTACAAAATGTGACGTGCCACTAAGTTCATAAAAACTTATTAATTGGCACACCTTAGTTTGAACCAATTCACACCCGTTGTATAAATTTTAACCCATCCTTATCCGACATGGACGATTTGTTTAGGTACTGGGATGGAAATAAAAAGCTCAATCATATTGGTGACATCTGCCGGCTCGCGACTGGGGGGGGCGATTGCGAACCACTTTGTTAACCTTGGAGCCACCGTCATCCTTTGTGATAAAGACACGGAAGCACTTAAAGCGACGTATCTACAGTGTGCCCGGTTTTCTGACTCTGTTTACCACTACACGCTCAAAGGCAATGACAGCCAAGCGATTCTCAGCGTATATGATTTTATTCAAACCACCTTCAACACGACACCCGATGTGCTGGTCAATAACTGGATAAGCTCCCCAATGCCTAGCCTAATTGGCGATCAGCCTGTGAGCAGCTTTATTAATGATCTCTCATCGATGGCATCGACCCTGTTCGAGTTTGGGCAAATCAGTGCTGAGAGATTGCGAGAGGAAGATAAGGAAGGCGTGATTGTGAATGTGATATCTCATGATGACTTTCACGATGTGTCTGGCTTAGAGAGCGCAAACTCAATGATCACTGGCTTTACCCATAGTTGGGCGAAAGAGCTGACTCCCTTTGGCATTCGAGTCGGTGGCGTTGTTCCCGCCGTTCATAACTCCGATGGCAAGCTCAACCGATGTCACTGGGCGCAGCTGCAAGACGAGCTGACCAGAACAACCGAATACATTGTCTCGAATGACTACTTCAGTGGGCGAGTTGTCGCGGCAGAGGTTTAACTCCCTATTCCAATTGAACATGACTGGCTCAGCTCATATTAAGTAGCAGAGCTATTGCCTCTCAATCCGTTTTACAAACGAACCAAACATAAAAAAAGCCCCAGTCTCTCGACTGGGGCTTTCATCTTTTCCCGATAGATAAGTATCGTGCTAGCGAAAACTTATCTCAAAACTAATGCTTACTTATTATGCGTTAGCTTTTTCTTTTTTAGCTTTTGGCGCTTTCGCTTCAGCTGGCTTTTGGTCTGCTTTCTTAAGGATAACTGTAGTACCTTCGAAAGTTTCGCCTTCAACGTATGGTTGGCCGAAGTAAGAAGTTGTTAGAACTTCTTTTAGCTCAGTGATTAGAGGGTAACGTGGGTTAGCACCTGTACACTGGTCATCGAACGCTTCAACAGCTAGCTCGTCTAGTTTAGCGATGAAGTCAGACTCGTTAACACCCGCAGATTGGATAGATAGTGGGATGTCTAGGTCAACTTTAAGCTCTTCTAACCAAGTCAGTAGACGTTCAATCTTCTGAGCTGTACGGTCACCAGCTTGGCTTAGGCCTAGGTGGTCAGCAACTTCAGCGTAACGACGACGTGCTTGTGGACGGTCGTACTGAGAGAATGCAGTCTGCTTAGTTGGGTTATCGTTCGCGTTGTAACGTACAACGTTTGAGATAAGTAGTGCGTTAGCAAGACCGTGTGGTAGGTGGAACTCAGCACCAATTTTGTGAGCCATTGAGTGACACACACCTAGGAATGCGTTCGCAAATGCTACACCAGCGATAGTTGCTGCGTTGTGTACTTTCTCACGAGCTATTGGGTCAGCCGCACCATTTTTGTAGCTTGATGGTAGGTATTCTTTAAGCATCTTAAGAGCTTGAAGAGCTTGACCGTCTGAGTACTCGTTCGCTAGAACAGATACGTAAGCTTCAAGAGCGTGAGTTACTGCATCGTAACCACCGAACGCTGTTAGAGACTTAGGCATGTTCATTACTAGGTTCGCATCAACGATAGCCATGTTTGGCGTGATTTCGTAATCAGCTAGTGGGTATTTAGCACCAGTCTTGTCGTCAGTAACAACAGCGAATGGAGTAACCTCTGAACCTGTACCTGAAGTTGTAGTGATACATACAAGCTCAGCTTTTTGACCCATTTTAGGGAACTTGTAGATACGTTTACGGATGTCCATAAAGCGCATTGCTAGTTCTTCGAAGTGAGTTTCTGGGTGCTCGTACATAACCCACATGATCTTAGCAGCATCCATTGGAGAACCGCCACCTAGAGCAAGGATTACGTCAGGTTGGAAGCTCTTCATTGCTTCAGCGCCTTTCTCAACAACAGATAGCGTTGGATCCGCTTCTACGTCGAAGAAAGTTTGAACTTCGATGCCTTGTGCTTTAAGCAAGCTAACTACGTCATCTGCGTAACCGTTGTTGAATAGGAAACGGTCAGTTACTAGGAATGCGCGTTTCTTACCTTCTAGGTCGCTCATTGCGATTGGAAGGCTACCACGACGGAAGTAGATAGACTTAGGTAGTTTGTGCCACAACATGTTTTCAGCTCGCTTCGCTACAGTTTTCTTGTTGATAAGGTGCTTAGGACCTACGTTCTCAGAGATAGAGTTACCACCCCATGAACCACAACCTAGAGTTAGAGAAGGTGCAACGTTGAAGTTGTACAGGTCACCGATACCACCGTGAGTAGTCGGGATGTTGATTAGGATACGAGCAGTCTTCATCTTATCACCGAAGTAACGGATGCGGTCTGCGTTAGTATCTTGGTTAGTGTAAAGACCAGATGTGTGACCGATACCACCGATTTCAACCATAGTTACCGCTTGAGCAACTGCGTCTTCGAAGTCATCTGCGCGGAATAGACCTAGAGTTGGAGATAGTTTCTCGTGAGCGAATTCGTCATCGTAAGAAACTTTACCAAGACCTTCACCTACAAGTACTTTTGTATCAGCAGGAACTTTAACACCCGCCATTTCAGCGATTGCTGGAGCAGGTTGACCTACGATTTTAGCGTTTAGGTTGCCGTCGATAAGCAGAACTTTACGTACTTTATCAGCGTCAGCTTTAGATAGAACGTGAGCTTTGTGAGAAGCGAAACGCTCTTTAACTTCGTCATATACTTCGCTAACTACGATTGCAGCTTGCTCAGAAGCACATACTACGCCGTTATCGAAAGTCTTAGACATAAGGATAGATGCTACAGCACGTTTGATGTCAGCTGTTTCATCGATAACGACAGGAACGTTACCAGCACCAACACCGATAGCAGGCTTACCAGAAGAGTATGCTGCTTTAACCATGCCTGGACCACCAGTAGCAAGGATAAGTGCGATACCGTCGTGCTTCATCAGCGCGTTAGAAAGCTCTACAGATGGTTGGTCGATCCAACCGATGATGTCTCGTGGAGCACCCGCTGCAACAGCTGCGTCTAGAACTAGTTTCGCTGCGTCGTTAGTTGAGTTCTTTGCACGTGGGTGTGGCGAGAAGATGATGCCGTTACGTGTCTTAAGAGAAATTAGAGATTTGAAGATTGCTGTAGAAGTTGGGTTCGTTGTTGGAACGATACCACAGATGATACCTACAGGCTCAGCGATAGTCATTGTGCCTAGGTTGTCATCTTCTTCTAAGATGCCACATGTTTTTTCGTCTTTGTATTTGTTGTAGATAAATTCAGATGCAAAGTGGTTTTTGATAACCTTATCTTCAACAATACCCATTCCAGATTCAGCAACTGCTTGCTGAGCAAGTGGAATACGAGCGTGGTTAGCAGCAAGAGAAGCTGCGCGGAAGATTGCATCTACTTTCTCTTGAGAGAATGTTGCAAACTCTTCTTGTGCTGCTTTAACGCGAGCTACTAGAGCATCAAGTTCCGCTAAGTTAGTTACAGGCATGGTGGATCTCCTAAAATAATAAATATTAAAAACTTTTTATTAAACTCGCTGCTTGCCGTTAACCTTAAACACCAACGTTCTTAGTAAATTGCTTTCAGGGCTGAGTATATTATTTCACTGTGTGAAAAAAATTGACCCAGATCAGTTACCCAAAAAGAATTAACCAGAAAGTAGTAAGGCAATCGAAAAAATGAACTTAAGAGCATGATTTATATAGATTAAACTCACACTTTTCGTTCGCGAAAAAAACAAGCAAACAGACAACTTTTTTCTACATAGCGTAATAAACTGTAAAAAAGTTTCATTTTTAGTCCGTTAAATTACATGTATACAGCTATATTCGTGCTACTGAGAGTATATCCATACCGTTGTACGGGCTAGATTCTGACATAATTTTTATTAATTTCGTGCGTCGGTTAACAGTTACTCAATAATAAATTACAAAATTAAACACTACCAACTAGCTTGCAACAGGCTTAAAACAAAAGTGAGATTCAATTAGTTTTTCTAAAAAGAATCACCCATTTCAAGTTAGTTTTTTTCATTCGCGTAAATCGAGTTTGTCCCTTACATTACGCGCCTAAACTATTCACAGATCAACCCTTCAACCTTAAGTACGCTAACTGGAGATCGCTCTCATGCAAGGCTTAGAACTCGCAATTTTTATGCAATTCTTCCTTGGGCTTGTTGCTGCCGTAAACCCAATCGGCATCATGCCTGTTTTTGTTTCTCTTACTGCTCATATGCCGCCAGAAGAGAGGAACAGGACAGCCTTACAAGCAAACATTGCTGTTGCCGTGATCCTCATTGTCTCTCTTGTTGCGGGGCAAATGCTGCTTGATATGTTTAGTATCTCGCTGGACTCATTCCGTGTTGCAGGTGGTTTACTATTACTGAGCATCGCATTTTCGATGATGAGCGGTAAGCTCGGTGAAGATAAGCAGAACAAACAAGAGAAGTCTGAATACATCAGCAAAGAGCAGATCGGCGTTGTTCCACTTGCTATGCCGCTAATGGCAGGCCCAGGTGCAATCAGCTCGACCATTGTTTATGGTTCTCGCTACCCTGCTGCTATTGATACGGTCGGCATCGGCATTAGCATCATCGCATTCGCAACGTGCTCTTGGCTTTTGTTCCGTTCAGCGCCGGTTATCGTTCGCTTTTTAGGTCAAACGGGTATCAACGTGATCACTCGTATCATGGGTCTGATTCTTGGCGCATTGGGCATCGAGTTCATCGCCAATGGCCTACGTAATCTGTTCCCAGGCTTGGCATAACGTTTAACAACATTTCGGTTGCTCTATAAAGGGCAACAATATTGAAATATAGATGAGGCGAGTAAAGCAATTGGGCTTTCACTCGCCTCGTTATTATGAAGCTTGTATAATGACTGTTAATGCATTTAACAGAAGACGAACCTCTCCTTATGTCACGCAAGCCACTCAAGCATCATTTGTACGTCATTATCTTTGGTACTCACACGCCAGCCGGACGTGCATTTGATATAACTCTGATCGTTGCAATCTTGGCTTCGCTGTTGGTTCTGATCTTAGAATCCATCCCTAATGTGATGACCGAATGGTCACAACAGCTGCGTTATATCGAATACACCTTCACTGCACTCTTCACTCTTGAGTATTTGTTAAGGCTCTATTGCTCCCCAAAGCCAAAATCTTACGCCACCAGTTTTTATGGTGTCGTTGACCTATTGGCGATTCTTCCGACCTACCTAGCAATCATCTTCCCAGGCGCTTCATTTATGGGTGTGGTGAGACTGCTGCGTGTGATGCGTATCTTCCGAATTCTAAAGCTGGTTCGCTACCTGCAAGATTCCAATATTCTGTTGCGCTCACTATTAATGGCACGACGAAAGATACTGATCTTCTTTAGCACCGTCGGCATCTTGGTGGTTATCTTTGGCGCCTTGATCTTTGTTATTGAAGGTCCTGACAATGGCTTCACCAGTATTCCTCACAGTATCTATTGGGCCATCGTGACTATCACTACGGTAGGTTATGGTGACATGGTGCCGCAGACCGCGCTTGGTAAAGCCATAGCATCACTGACCATGCTATTGGGTTACTCTATCTTAGCAGTGCCAACCGGGATCATTACTGCAGAACTCAGTAATGAGATGAACTCGCACAAAGAATTGGTTAAGTGCCCGAACTGTAACCGAGCGGGTCATGATTCAGACGCCATGTATTGCAAGCACTGTGCTAGCGAATTAGCGGATCCAGACAAGCGTGTCGTCACCGACGAGAAATAAAAGCAGACACGAGATTCGAGTAGCGAGATGCGAAGAGATTTAAGGGCAGTTTCGAGGGCCGAATAACGAGGTAGCAATAAACTAAAAAGGGTTGACGTTTGTCGTCAACCCTTTCGGTTTATCAGCTAATAGAATTTAAGCAATCTTGCCTATTACGCTTTCTCAGCAAGGATAATGCGCAGAGTACGACGTAGTGGTTCTGCAGCACCCCAAAGTAGTTGGTCACCAACCGTGAAGGCGTTTAGGAAGTCGTTACCCATCGACATCTTACGCAGACGACCGACAGGTACAGACATTGTGCCTGTTACTTTCGCTGGTGTTAGCTCCTGTGCCGTGATGTCGCGGTCATTAGGAATCACTTTAACCCAATCATTGTGCGTTGCGATGATCTCTTCGATCTCGTCCATTGGCACGTCTTGCTTAAGCTTGATCGTTAGTGCTTGAGCGTGACAACGCATTGCACCGATTCGTACACAAGTACCATCAATTGGGATTGGCTGACCATCTAGACCAAGAATCTTGTTCGCTTCAACACCGGCTTTCCACTCTTCTTTACTCTGACCGTTTTCACGCTTCACATCGATCCAAGGAATCAGTGAGCCTGCAAGCGGAGCACCAAATTGGTCTGTTGGGAATGAAGATGAACGAATCGTATCAGCCACTTTCTTATCGATATCAAGAATTGAGCTTGAAGGGTTTGCTAACTCAGAACTTACGCTGTCGTTGATCACACCCATTTGTGAGATCAGCTCACGCATGTTCTTAGCACCCGCACCAGAAGCTGCTTGGTAAGTCATGGCACTCATCCACTCAACCATGCCTTTCTCGTACAGACCACCTAGAGCCATAAGCATTAAGCTCACAGTACAGTTACCGCCAACGAACGTGTTGGTGCCGCTGTGAATGCCTTGCTGGATTTGAGCCAAGTTAACAGGATCAAGAGTGATGATTGAATCAGCATCCATACGCAGAGTAGATGCTGCATCAATCCAGTAACCTTTCCAACCTGCTTGACGCAGTGCTGGGTATACTTTTGATGTGTAATCGCCGCCTTGACAGGTAATCACAGCATCAAGCTGTTTTAGGCTATCAATATCAAAAGCGTCTTGAAGTAGACCCGCATCTTTACCACCTAAAACAGGGGCAGGAATACCAATCTGAGATGTGCTGTAATAAACAGGCTCAATCAAGTCGAAGTCTTTCTCTTCAACCATACGTTGCATCAGTACAGAACCAACCATACCGCGCCAACCAACTAGACCTACTCTCATCGCTCACTCTCCATGTATAAATTAAAAATTGCTCTCCCCCATCTATAAGTTTTTCAGAAACAGAACTCAAGTGCTTTTTGTCAAAAAGTGTAACTTTTTCGTTTCTTTTAAGTGAACGTAATGAATCGTGCAGTTATCTCTGTATCGACATTCCATCTCCACCTCATTGATTAAGCGTCCATTATCGTCAAATTCAAACATTTACATCGCCAAAGTCGATTCAATCGACGCTCATCACAAACAGTAAATCCCTCTTTTAAACCAAGGTTAATCAGAGTTTTATTTTACAAAACGAAAACAACGTGCGACAGATTTCAACATGTAACAATCATGAATGTAACAAAAATTTAGATTATGAAACCACAATTGATTGAGTTAACAGTCAAATATCACAACTTGGGCGTATTTTTTCGATATAATAAACTAATTACTGTAGTGTCCGTTTTGCACCACACACTATAACGAAGCACTATAAATGCTCGAAATCACAAGAGGCTTTTATGAAGCAGAGTAAAACTCGCCTACCGAACCTATTGCAGGTATTCATCGCGTTAGGACTATTTCTATCCCTTGCTTTTTCCTTTACTGCAAAGCTTGACCTTCCAATTCAACTTGCCTTGTATATTGGCTGGTTCATTATCATGGTTCTTGGTATTCGTCTTGGACACCAATACAAAGACTTAGAAAAAGCAGCACTCAAAGGAATATCCAATGGCTTAGGCGCGGTTTTAATACTTTTAGCCGTTGGCGCTCTTGTTGGTACTTGGATCTCAGGCGGGATCGTACCTACTATCATTTACTATGGTCTGAAAGCTATCCACCCTTCTATCTTCCTTTTAGCGACCATGATCATCTGTTCTCTAACTGCATTGGCGACCGGTACTTCTTGGGGTGCTGCGGGTACAGCAGGTATCGCGATGATGGGTATCGGCCAAGGCCTAGGTGTTCCAGCACCGATTACTGCAGGTGCCGTGCTGTCAGGCTGTTACTTCGGTGACAAGATGTCTCCTCTTTCTGATTCAGTGATTCTGGCTTCTTCAATGTCTGGTGTTGAAGTGGTTGAACACATCAAGGGCATGCTTCCAGTTGCGTTAATCAGCTACGTGATTACAGGCATCATGTTTACTGCGTTTGGTTTCCACTACGCGGGCAACGTTGACATGAGCCAAGTAGACTCTGTCATCAAAGCGATGGAAGTTCAGTTCTACATCACGCCTTACTCATTCGTTCCGGTACTTATCGTGCTTGGTCTGTTGGCTTTCCGTATGCCTTCATTCCCGGTCATCAGTTTTGGTTCTCTGCTGGGTATTATCTGGGCAGTCATGATCCAAGATATCGACTTCCTAACGGCATTCAACACTGCTTGGGCACCGTTCTCAATCTCATCTGGCGTAGAGTTTATTGATTCGATTCTTAACCGTGGCGGCATGTCTTCAATGCTAGGTTCAGTTGCGGTTATCGTATTTGGTCTAGGTTTCGGTGGCTTACTGGATAAAGTGGGCGTACTAGAGACAATCGCTAAGGTGTTTGAGCGCCGCGTAAACAGCGCAGGCTCACTAGCGACGAGCACAATTGGTACGGCCTTCATGGGTAACGTGTTCGGTTCTGCAATGTACGTATCGTTAATCCTTACGCCAAAAATCTGTGCGAAAAACTACGACCGTTTAGGCTACAAGCGTAAGAACCTATCTCGTAATGCTGAGTTTGGTGGCACGCTAACGTCGGGTATGGTTCCCTGGAGTGATAACGGTATCTACATGGCGAGTATTCTTGGTGTTGCGACGCTGTCTTACGCACCCTTCATGTGGTTAAGCTTCATCTGTATCATCGTGACTATCGTGACATCTTACATGGGTTGGTTCGTTGATAAGTGTGAACCAACAGCACCAGCGTTTGAAGCTGAAGAAGCGACCGAGTTAAGCAAGCAACAAGCTTAAGTTCAGGAGCTAACGCTTTCGAACGTAACTCAAAACGTTAATGGATAAATGCAAAAAGAGCGCCCTAGAGCGCTCTTTTTTGATCTGCTGATTTACTTATTTATCTATTTATTGGCGGTTCGTTTACCCAACCAGTAACCGATGCCTAACGGTGCAAAGAACACTACTAAGATAAACAGGATGAAGTAGATAATCACACCTTTGATTAACTCCATTAGCTTATCAATCGCCAGTACCACCACCTCTTGAGAGACGCGATCAAGGTCTTGCGTGAACAGTTCTCTTTCTGAAGTCACAATGCCGGCAATCTCGATGCGCTCTTTCGCAATCATCTCTACTAGAGCTTCTCTCTCACGTGTCACCATTTTTTCTAATGCCACACGTTCATCACTCAGCATCGCTAATTTTTGGTCGGTTTTATCACTGAGGTCGTTGAGCAATGGTTGCATTTCTGTCGACATAATAGAAGCCAGTGTTTGCATGTACTCCGGGTTGTTCTCAATGAAGTCTTGCATGCTTGCTGATGTTTGACGAAGGCTTTCCAGCGTCATCGATAGGTCTTCACCCGTTAGCGAGCTATTCAATGCAACCAGCTCCGCCTTCCACGACATCAGTTTCGGTGTCTGGTCAGCCATAAGGCTTAAACGATCAGATGCGTCACTCATGGCTTCTGGCATGGTGCCTAAGCTCTGAACGATTTGCGATTCGTCTTTACCAAGGTAACTTAGCCATTCACGGTAAGCTGGTGTGCTTCTGAATGTGAGGTCTTTAAATGGGTGGCTAGCAGCAAACTGAGCAACGAACGCTTTGCTTTTTTTGAAATCACTGGAGTTCAATACACCCTTTGCCAATTTATCTGCTTCTTGGTCAAGAAAACGAGCAGCCTCTACCGCATCATCCGTCGCGAATAGGTCCGCGCCATCGCCTTGGCTATAAAACTGATTCATTTGGGCAGTGAAAACCCACGAGTCAATTAACGCAGACATTGGGGAAGTTTGGTAAGCCGCTTGTTGTAATCCCTGCTCTGCATGGATCTTCCAAAGCAACACATAAGATTGATGTAAAGTGTCATCAGCAGGATAAAATTGCGCGATTAAATCAGCCGAGTCTTCTACTCGTGTAAAAAACATCTTGGCGTATTCACGCGTCATGAGCCGAGCATTTAACTCTTTTTGAGTGAGAGGCGTCGTTTGACTATCTAACTTAACTTCTAAGAGAGAACAACCACTTAGCACAATGCTAAGCACCAACACCATCCAACTTCGACTCGAAACTCGTAACATATAAACCTCTGAAAAAGACTAAGGGCGCGGATTGTATGAGCGCTTCGTCAGAGTATTGTCAAAAACCCTGTAAAAGTTAACGCTGACTGTCTAAATATTCATGAGCAGAATCCACAGAGGCTTTTATAGCCTGCTCTAGTTCAGCTAAATCATGTTCACTGATCGCTCTGGACTGCTTCATTGTCATTTCAATGGTTGCGGCAATGATGGCTAACCGAGACGCTTTAATACTGCCAGCCACGCCTTTTAAGCTATGTACAATGCGAGCCGCGGAGGTTTCATCTTTGGTCAACAAAGACTTAAACTTCTCGTAGTCACCTGCGTGGTCTTGTACAAACACACCAAGCAAGAGTTCGACAGACTCAGCATCACCATCGAGCGTTTCTAACATGTCTTCGATATCAATCGCAGGCTTTGAATCTGTGACACTGGCAACGTGTTTCTCTACTACTGGCGCCTGTTCAGGGACTTGCTGAATAGAGTATTGCGGTACAACGGGTTGGCTTGTAACGTTAACGCTCTGCGGAGGTTGAGAGTAGGAAGACTGGCGCGTTGGCCTGTTCTCGGATACATAAGCGTCACTATCTGCTTGTTTCACTGCTGAGGAAACAACATCGCTATAAGAAGCGTCTTCCTTACTTGAATTAATTTCTAGTTCAGAGCTGAGTTCTTGGTCTGCTTCTTTCATCGTTTTTGTGGACCTAACGCCCCAAAACACTATCCCGCTCATCGCCACCAAGCTTAAGCCTAGCATCACCAACAATAGGTTGAATTGACGATCATGGAACTCAGCTTCGAGTTTTATGATCTGTTCATTTACTGAGTTTTTCTTAATCTTATCAACCAAATAGTTAAGCTGAGCGTAATCACTCAACAATGCTGACGCATCAGCCAGTAGTTGTTGGAGTGCATCTTGTTCTTCGTTTTCTAAGGAATAAGATTTTTCTAGAATGGAATCAAAGGCGCGATAAGTCGCTGACGAACTTTGATTTTCAGAATACATGGCTTCAAATACCACAACACCGAATTCGTTGAGGAGCGGTTTTAGCTGAGGGGAAAGCTCTTTATCAGCACGCAAGATCTTAATGTTATCAACGATGTCTTGAACTTGGCTTTCTATTGGAATGAACTCATCGAACTTTTCTAGGAACTGATCAGCTACGTACAACAGTTGGTTGACATCAGGACGAAACAAGGCGTGTTGGAAATCAGATTCAATCTGCAGTCGGATCGAATAAACCAACTGAGCATCGAGTGCGAGATCATTGATACGAGAGACTCGAAGCGGTTCTGAGAAATAAAGCGATTGCCTCAATTCGTTGACTCGAATACCGAGCTCTTCGATTTGAGCTAGAGAATTGGTGTAGGAACGGCTTAGATTAAGAAGAGCCAATGAAGGAAGTAACCACAGAGCCAAGAGCACAACCAAAAAGGTGGCTGGTTTTTTAAAGCGTTTGGGCTTTGCTACTGATTGTTCCATCTATATTCCTTGTGCGTGTTAACTTGAAGCCATGACCGTAGCTAAAAGATTAAGCACAAAATAAGCGACAACGTCCTGCTGCCGCTTTTATCCGTTAACTTCGGACTATGACTTATTGCGAGTCAGTTGGTCACGTAAGTTCGGTGGAGTGCCTTTAATCGTTAGCGTGTCTGTCTCCGGATCGTAAAAGATACGTTCGCCTAGAAGCAGACTATCAAAACTAACATTCAAACCGCCACCAGCACCAACAAATTTTGTTAGTTTACGCATAGTTGCGCGATCGGCTGGGAAGCTGTCTTCTAACTCGTAGCCTTGCTCACTAGTATAGTCAAAGAAGCTTGTGCCATCAGTGCTTGCTGGCAACTCACCAGAAAGTTCACGAACTTGTACTTCATCGCCCGCTTTAAGCTGCTCGTTACAGTAATCCGCAACCTGCTTTTTGTAGCTGATCGCTTCTTCTTTCTCTAATTTAGAGTCAGAAACGAAGTCTTCTACCGCTTGCATCAGTACTTGGTTCTGCTGTTTCGCATCCAAACCAACTTCAGCTTGTAAGAAATCTAAGAAGAAATCCGCGACTTTACGGCCAACACGTCCTTTAATGTAAGTTAAGTAACGGTTTGATTCTTTATCAGTCTCATAAGTTGAAAGGTCTAGACGAGCCGCGATATCCATTTTTGAGATATCAAGGTAGTCAGTCGCACTAATATCAAGCCCTTCAGTTACCTTTAGGCTTTGGTTTGAAGGCAATAAACCAATGAAAAGGTAATCTGTTGCAAGTGACTGATATTCAGCCATTACCAAGATACCTTCGTCAGCGAATGGGTACTTTGATAGTTCGTCTTTTAGACGTTGCGCACTCTTTTGAGAAAAATCGTAAAAGTTTGTCTCACCAGCACGAAGTTGATGCAACCACTGCTGGAATTCGCTGTCAGATTTGAAAGAACCAAACCCTTTGCCTGCTTTTGAATTAAAAACACGGTGAAGTTCAGCAACTAGGCTTTCAGATGAAGCATCGTTTTCTAGAGATTCAGCACGATAGTTAACAATCAGCTCATCCTGATCGTTCTTGCTCAGCTGGTGTAAAATTACGTTGGAAAGGTGAAGGCTCATAGTGAAAATATTACCGTTCAGGTTTCAGTTGTCGTGCATAGTAGGTTATCATAAGCCGCTTTTACTATCATTATTAGAGTCCTTATGCCGATTATATCTAAATACACAGATGATCAAGTTGAAAAAATCCTAGCTGAAGTAGGTGCTGTACTAACTAAGCACAAAGCTTCGCCAGAACTTTCACTGATGATCGCTGGAAATATCGCAACCAATGTCTTAAATCAGAATGTTGCTGCTTCACAACGCAAAGGAATTGCTGAAAAATTTGCCGAGGCTTTAATTTCTTCTCTTGAAGATAAAAAGTCTCACTAAATTTGATTGACGGATAAAAGAATTATAAATGGTAGACAGCGCAAACTCATATAGCGATCGTGTATCTCGACTGGTTGGTTGGGGTCACTGGTTTGCATTTTTCAACATCATTGCTGCGATGTTGATTGGTACTCGTTATATTACTCAATCTGCTTGGCCAGAAACCTTGCTAGGCCAATTCTATTTGGCTGCATCGTGGGTTGGTCATTTTGGCTTTTTAGTGTTCGCGCTCTATCTATTAGTGCTGTTCCCGCTCACTTTTATTCTTCCGTCGAGGAAGTTATTACGTTTGGTTGCCGTTATCTTCGCGACCATAGGTTTAACTGTCCTACTGATTGATACCCAAACGTATCAAAATATAAACCTCCACCTGACGCCTGTCGTGTGGGAGGTTTTATTCAGTGGAGAGGAATCTGCATTCACGTCTGATTTGCAGCACCTCTTCATTGTTATGCCGCTTATCTTCTTGCTGCAACTCGGTCTATCTGAGTGGGTTTGGCGTAAGCAGCGTAAACTGTCTCATAAACACATTGGCCGTCCGATTACTGCCGTCTTCTTCTTGTGTTTCATCAGCAGCCACTTGACCTACATGTGGGCTGATGCGTACTTCTATAACCCAATTACTAGCCAGAAAGCGAACTTCCCACTGTCTTACCCTATGACAGCGAAAAGCTTTATGGAAAAACATGGCCTATTAGACCGTGAAGAGTACCTTGAGCGTTTAGAAGCGAACAAAGAGAATGTAAACCTAGTTAGCTACCCGCTAGAAAAAATTCAATACAACCGCCGCAGTGATGATCTTAATATCCTGATGGTGAGTGTGAACAACCTTCGCTCTGACGCACTTAATGCGACGGCGATGCCAAACAGCTATGCCTACGCGCAACAGTCGATCAACTTCACCAACCACTACAGTTCAAGTAACGATATGTTCGGTATTTTTGGCTTGTTCTACGGCCTACCGAGCAGCTACGCAAGCAGCATTGAAGCTCAGGGGTCAAGCGCAGTATTGCTCGATGTTTTAGAGAATCACGATTACAAGTTCGCTGCTTTCAGTGGCGACAACTTTAGCGATGCACTTTACTCGGATATTATCTTCCGAGGCCGTGATGTGATGCCAGAGCAAGCAACTTATGATGACCAGAGTGCCATAAAAGCTTGGTCTAACTGGATTCAATCACCGCAAGCTAAACGCCCTTGGTTTAACTTTATTGAATTAACCACACTGGATAACTTCGCCAGCTACGATTCAAGTTCAGAGTCGGACTCTACGCTAACGACAGCAGAGCGTTTTGCAGCAGACTATCAAAAGTCGGCGACAGCGGCCGATGCTCAGCTAGCAACTATCTACGCTGAACTGGAACGCTTAGAGCTTGCCGATAACACGGTGGTTATCATTACCTCTAACCACGGTACTGAGTTTAACGAAACCAAAACCAACAGCTGGGGTGCAAACTCCAACTACAGTCGTTATCAGTTACAAGTACCACTGTTTATCAGCTGGCCTGGCAAGTCTGCTTCTGAATACACCCACCGTTCTAGTCATCTAGACGTGTCAGTAACACTGATGCAAGAGCTATTGGGTGTATCTTCGAACCCAACAGATTTCAGTAGTGGTCGCAGCCTGTTTAATGAACGTAACAGAAAGTGGATTCTCGCGGGCGACTCTCGTGAACTTGCTCTTGTTACTGACCAGCAAACAACGGTGTTGGATAAATTTGGTAACTACAAATTGTACGACCAAAATTACAAGCGCCTGAAAAACGTAAGCCCTCGCTTACCTGTGTTGATGCAAGGCCTGACAGAGCTACAGCGTTTCTACACAAAAAATGACTAAATAATCAGCAAACAGCAAAGGGAAGCCAATGGCTTCCCTTTTTTATTGCCGTGAATGATTAGAAAACAAGCAACAAAACAAAATTATGAAAATTAAGGGTTTACAAGATCCTCCACCCCTTATATTATTCACGCCACTGGAGGGATGGCTGAGTGGTCGAAAGCACCGGTCTTGAAAACCGGCAACCGTTAATAGCGGTTCTAGGGTTCAAATCCCTATCCCTCCACCACTTTAAAGAAAGCCGCTGAGAAATCAGCGGCTTTTTTGTATCTGAAGCTTTTTAAAATATAAAGCTCATCTAACAAAACTCTCTACAGTCCCAGTTTCAAACCCATTCACTTTATACCTAGTTTTAAATTCCGATCTCACCGTTCTAAACTAAAAGTTCATGCGCCTAAGCCACTCCCCTCATAACTTTACCTGCAAGCCAATTAGATACTTTCTTTTTTAATAGCACAGAAACACTTCACGTATAACAAAAGTTGGGAATACTTAGCTTATTGAATATTAGATTTTGTCGGCTTCTTAATAAACCGAACAATAAATAATCATTCAGAACAAAAATACCAAAAAGCGTTCATAAAAAAAGCAGTCAGTTAATAAGGGTATTTACAAGCGAAAGCCACCCTTATATTATACGCGCCACTGGAGGGATGGCTGAGTGGTCGAAAGCACCGGTCTTGAAAACCGGCAACCGTTAATAGCGGTTCTAGGGTTCAAATCCCTATCCCTCCACCACATTAAAGAAAGCCGCTGAGAAATCAGCGGCTTTTTTGTATCTGGCGTTTGCGTAAAGAACTTACGTATTTTCCACTACGCCACCTTTCGGCTCACTTCAAAACGCCCAATCAATTGGTCTAAACGGCTCAATGCATTGCCCATCAAGGACACTCGACGTGCGAGTTGCTTAGTAGACAGTTGTAAGTCAGATATTGAACGTTGGGCTTTATCTGCCGTTTGTCCATTTTTCTGACTGTTTTCATCTAAGTTAGACATCGTGGTAAAGAGGTCACTCACCGCTGATTGAATTTGCTCACTGCGAGCATTTGAGTCGACTGTTAAGTTTCCTTTACTCACATTCTCGACACCTCGCTCCATGGACTCAACAGCACTGCGAGACTTACTATGCAGCTCTTTCATTAGGTCACTAATATGGTTAGCAGCTTGTGAAGTTCGGTCAGCCAGAGTTCTTACTTCAGAAGCGACGACAGAGAACCCTCTCCCGTGTTCACCTGCTCTTGCCGACTCAATGGCCGCATTCAAGGCCAAAAGGTTAGTCTGCGCGGTAATGTCAGTAATGATATCTATAATATCAGACACCTTAGTCATTTCATTATTCACCTCATTCACGCTATGCGCCGCGCTTTCTACGATATTGCGAACAATCTCCATGCCTTCGACGGACTGATTGTACTCCTTCTCTGCGCTCAGGACGGCTTGTTTCATCACCGTGTCCATTTGCGTTGCTGAGACACTCGCATGAGTAATTTCGCTCTGTTGATACTGACTCAACTGAAGCATATTGCTTAACGCTTGTGATGCATCATCACTGGTTTGCTTCATCACGACACTGCGACGAAACATCGATTCCGAAACCTCTCTAACTTCGTGACTCGCATGGATCAACTCACTCACCGTGTTATCTAAATTGTCGATAAAACTGTTAGTCCAGCGCCCTAAGTTGCCAAGTTCATTATGACTGAATGTGGTGGGATCAAGTCTCCGACTTAAGTTGCCATCACCTTCGGCTAAGGTCTGCATTACCCCGGTCATTTCATGAATCTTCTTCGCTAGTGGTTTGGCGCTAACTAAACGGAATAAGCCCAATGAAAGCAACGCGCAAGCGAACATAATGCCACTCTGCATAAAAGGTGTGAGTGTATAAAGGTTGGCAAACAGTAATGGAACAAATAGAGGCAGTAGCATGCAGCTGATAAAGTGCTTAGATAAGGTATAACTTAGACTTCGGTCTCTGTAGACCTCTTCTAAATCGGACTCACACATCATGCCAAAGGTATCTGGTGAACCATCCAATTGAAAAGTGATACCTTTGCCAATAACGGGTATGTGGCGATAGTCAGAATACCCCGGATAACCAATAAACAAGTTATTGCCATTTTTAATGGTTTCTCTTACGCCTGGGTGAAGCTGATTAGTGGCTGGGTCTGTAAAGCGAATCTCAAATTCGGTGTGGTGCTGGATCTTAACCGTTCCCCAATCAGTATGAATCCCTTGCTTTAAGTTCTCGCCGTGTGAAAAGGTATTATCTTCAAAGCGAGAACGAGAGAGCGCAACACCCGGCTGAGTATTAGGATCATGAATGGAGTCGACCATAAAGATATAGTTATCACCCGACTCGCTATAAATATGCCCCGCTTCTCTTTGAATAATGTCACCAATAACATCATTTGGAACACGACCACATAGGAATTGCGGCGCCCCTTCATCCCGAGAAAAGGGGACATAAAACATCAGCGTTACTTGGTCATGAAACGATGAACTCGAAGCCCCTACGTTCAACGTGCGCTGATCCATATACGGCCCATGCAGATAACGCTTTGAAGCCCCTTCAACTAAAGCCTTCTTGTCTCCAAGGTTAACCCCTACATGCTCATGATAACTCGATGCTTGTGCTATCCCCTTAGCATCGACGATCGCCAACTCAGAAAAATCCGTACTGCGTTTAAGAAGGCTAGATAACGTCCCCTGTGCTTGCTCTTCCGTTCGACTTGCCAAATAAACAGCAGAGTCTTCTAAAAAGTCCCATTGATTCTTGACCCAGTTATGCAGAAGTTGAACTCGCGTGTGAGCAATACTTTCAAAAGCTTGTTCAAGCTCCTCCGTCCTACTTCGATTGAGGAAACAAGCTCTGCGCATAGCCAGTTTTCCTGTTGCGCCAAACCAATTAAGCCAACTACGTTCCTTGTCCGTCAGGTTCATTTTTATCCCTTGTGTTTTTATAGACACATGGGTCAAGCAATTTACAGACCGCAATTAACCACACAAATACGTAACTAATTAATAAAAAAGTACTTTATATGAGTCACAATGATGCAAGCGTGTCTTTTATGGTGCAAAAGGCGCTTATTTCACACCATCATTTCAATGAACTATCAGCCGCTAATTTGAGAGGTTAACCGTGAACATGATAGGCCGCTTTTAACAGCTGCATGTGAATCGGCACCAGATCTTGGTGTTTAGTGCGGTACCCGCCACCGACTACGCAAGCCATCGGAATAGACTCTGATTTCGCTAATTCAATCATGAAACAGTCGCGCTCAAATATCCCTTGTGTCGAGACATTCAAATAACCCAGTTCATCGTCTTGATGAATATCTATCCCCGCATCATAAATAATCAGATCAGGTTGATGGTGAGCAATCGCTAACTTAGTGACTTGTTCAAAACAACGTAGGAACTCTTCATCTTCTGTTTCACGACTTAATGGCACATCTAAATCGGATAGCGGCTTTCGTGCAGGGAAGTTTTTATCGCAGTGGAACGACAGAGTAATGATGTCGTCGTTGTCTTGGCAAAGAGTTGCTGTGCCATCACCATGATGAACGTCGCTATCAACGATCAGCACTTTATCGATATGTTCAAAGGTCAGCGCGTGTTTTGCCGCTAAAACCAAATCGTTCAACAAACAAAAGCCACTTCCAAAATCATGATGCGCATGATGATAACCACCACTCAAATGAATCGCTAAACCAGTCTCTATTGCCATTTCAGCGGCCAAGCAGGTTCCACCACTTGAGTAGAGTGTTCTTTCGATAAGTTGCTCGCTCCACGGGAAACCGATACGTCTCATCTTTGCTGCAGGTAACTTACCAGACACGAGCAAATCAACATATTCGCTATCATGTACCTGTTTTACTTGCTCAACCGAAACCGGCGTTGGTTGGCACACTTCAAACTTGCACTTCCATCGAGGTTCGCTATTCATCAGCGCCTCAACAGCACTATGCAACAACTGATATTTGTTGATTGGGTAGCGATGACCTTCTGGTAAAGGTAACTGTGAATAGATTGGGTGGTAAATTAAAGGAATCATAATCAGGCTAATTGCGTATCTTTCTCAAAATCATAACAGCCTCAAACTTGGCGACAACCTTAATTAATGATAATGGTTATCATTGTTATTAATTATAAAGTAGAGACCATAATGAAAAACGTAATACTCATCTTTGGGGTGATCTGCGGCTCAGCGGCAGCAGTAATGATTTTTGTAGGAATGCTAATGACCAGTTGGTGGAGCGTTGATTTTCTCGTGTTAAGCCATCAAACTTAACTAATTGAACTGAAAAGGAATCACCATGAGCGTTATTTTTATTACTGGAGCGAACCGCGGCATTGGCTTAAGCCTGACTCGACAATACTTGGAAAGTAATCACAAGGTGTACGCGACTTATCGTGATGACAATTCAGCAAAAGAACTGCTCTCACTCACAGACCACAACACCAACCTTACCTGTATTCAATTAGAGATAACCGATTACCAAGCAGTAAGCCAACTCCCTTCGCAAATAGAGTCGATTGATATCTTGATCAACAACGCTGGCTACTATGGCCCTAAAGGCTATGGGCTAGGTAATACCGATGTCGAAGAGTGGCGTCGTGTATTCGAAGTCAACACCATCGCTCCACTAAAGCTTGTCGAAACGCTATTGCCTTTACTCAAAGACAGCGATATCAAAAAGGTCGCTTGTTTATCCTCTAGAGTCGGCAGTATGTCAGAGAACACCTCAGGCGGCGGTTACATCTATCGCTCCTCTAAAGCCGCTCTAAACTCCGTGGTGAAGAGCCTAAGCAACGACTTAACCGATGATGGCTTTACGGTGTTAGCACTGCATCCAGGTTGGGTGCAGACTGAAATGGGTGGCCCTAATGCTCTGATCGACACCGACACTTCAGCTTCCGGCCTGATTGAAGTCATCGAGTCAGCGAATACCGAAGTGAGTGGTCACTTCTTCAATTTCGATGGCAGCGAAATTGACTGGTAATCCACAGATGAATGCAGGGCATCTCTCAAACCTAGTTAAGCACTCAACGCTGTTTTGTCTAACAGTGATGCTAGCTGGCTGTTTCAGTGATGGCCCCGGCGACTTGTTCGACGACTATCAAACAAAGATAGCCAGAGTACAAGATGCTGACGAGATAATAGAGGAATGGGAATTTGAAAGCCTACCGAGAAAACGAGAACTGCTGCTTGACGTGCCCTCGCTTTCTATCGGTCTCATCGACAGTTACCAGCTTCGTCAGTGTGGATTGTTCAATCTGATTGCAGAAAGAAATTCGGTTCTGGGCAAGGTCGCGGATGAGTTTCGTAATTACGATTATCAAGTCGCGCTACTTGAAGGCGTGGGCAAATGTTTATCCAGTAATGAATTAGACCCAGAGATCGTAGAATTACTAAGAGAAATTGAGCAACAGAAACTCGCACAGTTTCCACTGCATCAATGGAATCTCATCTATGCCAGCGATGCTATGCAGTCACAAATGCGTGGTAGTCGGTGGTTACACGCTGATATCGGCGATCAGGTACGACAAACCAGTGGCGCCTTAGAACATCTCAACCAAGCGTTAAACGCGCCGCTCGTTTCCGGCAAAACCACTGAGGTACAAGAAGTATTAGAGAAGAGTTCGACCCTTGGGGATTTGTATTACTCACTCGCTCGTGCATCGGTTGAGCTTGATACCATCACCAAGCAACTCACTACTTTCGATGACAGTATAATCTGTGGTAAACAACGAGACACCACTAAGTTTCGTTATCTCAACAATGTGTTCGAGCAGCAATATATAGGCAAAGTTCAGCCCTACATGGCGCAGCTGGATGGCTACTATCAGCAGTTAGCCCCGCAACTAGGGATGTTTGACGCGCAACCTGAACTGCACAATTATTACTTTCCCATTCAAGATGCACATCAGGCCTTTCGATCATCAACTCGTCGCCACGTGGACTATTGGCAGCAGCTGTTTAAGCGCTGCGGACGAAAGGTCGGGCGCTAATCCTAACCTCAATAAGTCTTAGCTTTTAGTGCCCTTCTTAGCGTAAGTCCCTTTTTTAGCATACGTACCTTTGTTAGCAGAAGACTTCGCACCACCGCCTTTGCGACGTTTAAAAGCCGGTCTTTCGACTTTAGGAAGATGACGCAGAGACTCAGGAACTTCGCCTGTTTTTACCTTGCCCATCAAACCATCAATCTTGCTTTCTAGCGCTTGCATGAAAGGTTGATACGCTTGATTTCGTTCAGCCATGCCTTGCAACTGATGCTCCCAGTGAGCTGTCATGTCGGGAAAGGTCGAGTCCTCAGGTAAAGCATGAATCAAACCTCTGCCCGCAGGGCTACTATGAATGCTCTTACCTTGGCGCGTTAGCAGTTGCCTTTTGAATAGAGTATCTAAAATGCCCGCACGGGTTGCTTCTGTGCCAAGGCCGTCGGTCTCTTTCAAAATGGCTTTAAGGTCTTTGTTCGCGACAAAGCGCGCGATACCTGTCATCGCTTGTAGCAAGGTCGCTTCCGTGAAGTGTTTTGGCGGCTCGGTTTTCTTATCGCCAATCACACCTTCACGACACGTCAACACAGAACCTTTATCTAGCGGTGGAACCGCATCAGTTCCATCCCCCTTCTCTTCGGTATCTGTTTTACCCATCAACGCCTTCCAACCAGGGTTAATAAGCTGACGCCCTTTCGCAATGAACACGCCACCAGCAATATCAAAGACTAACTTGGCATCGGCAAAAATAGCAGGTGGGTAGAATTGCATTAGATACTGACGAGCGATTTGCTGATAGATCTTCATCTCATTGGCAGATAGGCCGTTCACCGATGACTTTTTCGGAGTAGGAATTATCGCGTGGTGAGCGTCGACCTTGCTGTCGTTCCATGCTTTGGATTTAAGAGAAAGGTCCGCACCTTGAGCACCACTTTGCAGCTCTTTCGCATTGTTAGCGATAGCATCCACGACCGACTCTCGTTGTGAGTAGTGATCTTTAGGCAGGTAGCGGCTATCAGAACGCGGGTAAGTGATGAGTTTGTGTTTCTCGTACAACGACTGACACGTATCTAACACCTGCTGAGCACTCATACCAAAACGTTTAGACGCATCAATCTGCAAAGCTGACAGCGAGTAAGGCAGTGGCGCAGCTTGTTTACTTTGCTTTTGCTCTGATTCCGTCACGGTTGCAGGTTGACTCGCAATTCGGTTAGCCACGTTCTCAACCAGCTTTCGATTGAGCACTCGGCCTTCTTCATCTTGCCATGGTTTACATGCTTCGCTTGGTTTCCAACGCGCTCGAATATCAAAGCTCTGGCCGTTGTTTTGATAAGGGATCAAAGCGTGCAGAGTGAAGTAATCTTTAGGAATGAAATTCTCGATTTCTTCATCACGTCTTACAACCAAACCAAGTACTGGCGTTTGCACTCGCCCTACCGACAACACGCCTTGGTAACCCGCCTTTTGACCAAGCAAGGTGTAAGCTCGGGTCATGTTCATGCCATACAGCCAATCGGCTCTAGAGCGTGCTAAAGCAGAAATAGACAATGGAATAAAGTCTCGGTTACTGCGCATTTGAGAGAGCGCACGCTTCACGGCTGGTAAGTTCAAATCGCTGATCAGCAGCCTGTCCATCGACTCTTTCTTGGCCTTGGATACCTTGCAGTAGTCGATCACTTCATCGACTAGCAGTTGCCCTTCTCTATCTGGGTCTCCCGCATGGACAATTTGTGTGGCGTCCTTCAATAGCTTTCGGATCACCGTGAGCTGTTTGCTTGAAGTCTTACGCGGTCTTAGCTGCCATTGCTCCGGCACGATAGGAAGATCGGCTAAATTCCACTTCTTATAACGGTCGTCATAAGCATCCGGCTCAACCTGCTCCAATAAGTGTCCAATACACCAAGTCACCACATCTCCATTACCACATTTGATAAACCCTTGGTCTTTCTTTTGTGGATTAGGGAGTGCGGCGGCAATCGCGCGGCCGAGGCTTGGTTTTTCAGCAATAATAAGGCGAGACATGTTTTTCCAGATGCTACAAACAATTAGGGCCACATTATCTAATGTGGCCCTAATAAATCAAGAAAAACTGGTTGTTTATACAGTTAGCATTCAAAAAACTACTGACTACTAAATATGCGCGACTAAAACATGCCTGATACAAGCTTTCGTAACTAGCTGCCTTGTTTTGTATCTCCCAATAACTACGCGGCCACTGCCTGCAATGGCTCTAGAAAAAGCAACGATTTTGACACTATATAATTGGTTTTGTTTATTTTTTCCTAAAGAGAGAACTAACGTAATAATAATGAATTGATCTTAGTCAGCTTGGGGCTTTTATTGACCTAAATCAATACTCAAAGTTGGTGGTTCTCGTTTAATTGGGCACAATATGTTGTATTAGAAGTGCAAGTTAAGGCTATATGTAGTCTAAGGACAAATCGAATTTAGGGAGGTAGCATGACTTATTCTAAGCAATAAAAAAGGTTCATCGCGGCTTTCCGGGGAAAGCCGCTTTTATCTTCAAGAAGAAGTAGTCGGTATCTCGATACCCATACCCCATTCGCTTGATTAGCTTTATCTTGTTGTTTATCCCTT